>DATCRI010000077.1 GCA_036569045.1 Chthoniobacterales bacterium
TCGCCACGACCGTGTCGAAGAGCCCGCAGATCGCCGTGCCCTGCACGCCGCGAAACTCGCTCACGCGGCCGGCGATGTTGTCCGCGGCGATGCGTCCCTGCCGGTTCGCCGGACCCGCCAGCGGAATGAGCGTCTCGTCGCCGGTGACGAAATCCCGCACCTCGACGGCATCGCCCACCGCCCGGATGTGCGGGTCGCTGGTTTGCATGCGCGCGTCCACCCGGACCCCGCCCCGCGCGCCGATCTCCAGCCCGGCATCCCTCGCCAGTCGCGTTTCCGGACGCACCCCGATCGCCAGAATCACAAGATCGGCCTCGTGCCCGACGCCGGAGTCGGTGCGCACGCGCAAGCCGCCGTCGATCGCCTCGAAACCCGCCACGCCGTCGCCAAGCGCAAGCGTCACGCCCTTTGCGCGCAGCGGGGACTCGAGCAACCTCGCCATCTCCGCGTCGAGCGGCGGCATGAGCTGCGGCAGCCGTTCGACGATCGTCACCGCAAGGCCGCGATGCACGAGGTTCTCCGCCATCTCGAGACCAATGAATCCCCCGCCGACCACCACCGCCTGGCGCGCGTTGCGCCCGTCGATCCAGGCGCGCATCGCCACGGCGTCCGGCACGGAACGCACGGTGAAAACGCCCGGCAGGTCGATGCCCGGCAGCGGAGGACGAATCGGGGCCGCGCCGGTCGCAAGCACGAGGGAATCATAGCTCTCCTCGTAATCGCGGCCCGCCTCCAGATCGCGCACCGTCACCACGCGACGCTCGCGATCGATGGCCAGCGCCTCGTGCCGCGTGCGGGCGTCGATCGCGAAACGCGACCGGAAAAGCTCCGCATCCGCAATGAGCAGATCCCGGGTCTCCGGAATCACCCCGCCGACGTGATAAGGCAGGCCGCAATTTGCGAAGGACACGTGCGGCCCGCGCTCGAGCATCACGATCTCCGCCGACTCGTCGAGCCGCCGCAGGCGCGCCGCGCACGACGCCCCGCCGGCAACGCCCCCAATGATCACGGTCTTCATCTCGCGGTCCCGCCCTGATTCCACGGCATCTTCGCGAGCACGAGGGCCATTCCGCAAAAATCCGTCACTCCCGCAAAAACCAGACCGGCGCCAACGAAGGCCGACAGCCCGAAGAACCAGGGATTCACCGCGAAACCGAGCGCCACGCCAATCAGCACGAGCGATCCCGCGCCGATCCGCACCTGCCGCTCGATCGAGATCACGCCGCGCCCCCGTTCCAGCGGCAGCCCGGCGTCCTTCCAGGCATTCACGCCGCCCGTGAGGACAGAAAGATTTCCGACACCCGCCGTCCTGAGGCGCTCCGCGGCCATCGAGGCGCGCTTCCCGCCCTGGCAGACAACCACGCAGGGCCGGCCCGCCGCCTGCGCCGTCACAGCCGCGGCATCGAGCCGATCCAGCGGCATGAGCGCCGCCCCCGCGATGTGTTCCGCGGCGTATTCCCCCGGCGTCCGCACATCCAGCAGCAGCGCCGTCCCGCGCATCCGCTCCACTTCTTTCGCATCCTGCATTGTCAGATTCATGGCTTTGTGTATCTTTGATTCGCTATAAATCTATATCGCCTTACAGGAATATGTCAACAGAGGAAATTTCGCTGTCGGATGCGCAGATCGAAGAAGCCGCGCGGCTGTTCGCCACGCTATCGGAGCCGTCGCGGCTGCGTCTGTTGAAGACGCTGATGTCGGGCCCGCGCACGGTCGGCGAGCTCGTCGAGGAGACCGGGCTGAAGCAGGGCAACGTCTCGAAGCAGCTCGCCGCGCTGGCCCAGGCGAGATTCCTCAGCCGCGAACGGGATGGCAATTTCGCGCGCTACCGCATCCGCGATCCGCTCGTGCACGACCTCTGCCGCCTCGTGTGCGCAAAGCTCGAACGCGACGCCCGGGAGCATCTCGGCGCAATGAGCGGACGGTGAAAGCGCTCGACGGACCCGCCCGCGGGGCGGTTTGATGTCACCCCTTTCTCATGCGCCCGCTTCCCGGATTCCGTGACTTTTATCCCGAGGACTGCGCCCGCCGCGGCTACGTGCTCGACGGCTGGCGCCGCGTCTCGCGCCGCTATGGCTTCCTCGAAATGGACGGCCCCGTGCTCGAGTCGATGGATCTCTACGCCAAGAAAAACGAGAGCGGCGCCGAGATCCTCGGCCAGCTCTACAATTTCACGGACCGCGGCCAGCGCGACGTCGCGTTGCGGCCGGAGATGACCCCCACCCTCGCGCGCATGGTCGTCGCGAAGGAGCGCGCCTACCGCAAGCCGCTCAAGTGGTTCAGCACCGCAAATTTTTTCCGCTACGAGCGCCAGCAAAAGGGCCGTCTGCGCGAGTTCATCCAGTTCAACGCGGACCTCATTGGCGACGGCTCGACGGCCGCGGATGCCGAGGCCATCTGCCTCGTCATCGATCTCCTTCGCGAGTTCGGTTTTACGAAGGATGACTTCGTCATTCGCCTGAGCGACCGCAAGGCGTGGATCGCGTTCCTGGAATCGCGCGGCGTCGCGGATACGAAGGCCGTGCTTGCGATCATCGACAAGATCGAACGCGAGCCGGAGGAATCGCTCAACGCCAAGCTCGCGCCGCACAACCTCACCGTCGCGGAACTACAGGCCTTCATCACCGCCGGCAGTCCGGAATATTTCGCCCCGCTCATGGAGCAATTCGCCGCGCGCGGCCTGCGCGACTTCGTCGAAGTCGATCTCTCCATCGTGCGCGGCCTCGCCTACTACACCGGCCTGGTCTTCGAGGCGTTCGACAAGGGCAAGTCCATGCGAGCCCTCGCCGGCGGCGGCCGCTATGACAGCCTCCTTGCCGACCTCAGCGACGGAGCGGTCAACCTTCCCGCGATCGGCTTCGGCATGGGCGACGTCGTTCTCGGCGACCTCATCGAAGAAACCCCGCACACGCGCGCGAAGCGGGATGCCGCCCTCGCCGCCGCCCCGGCTGCGGAAGTGTATGTCGTCGTCGCCGACGAGGCGCGCCGCCGCGAGGCGCTCGGCCTCGTGCAGGCGCTGCGCGACGCCGGCTGGCGGACGGATTTCCCGCTCGACGTCACCAAGGTCGGCAAGCAGTTCCAGGCCGCCGAGGCCCTCGGCGCGCGATTTGCCGTCGTCGTCGGGCAGGAATGGCCGCTCGTGAAGGTGAAGACACTCGCCACCCGCGCCGAGGCCGCCGTCCCGCACGACGCGCTTGCCGACTGGCTGAAAAACCCGCACCCTTAACGGTTCCCGAAAATGTCCTACCGCACCCACCACTGCGCCGCCCTGCGGCCGTCCGATGTCAGCTCTGTTGTGACCCTCAGCGGGTGGGTCGATTCCCGCCGCGACCACGGCGGCGTCATTTTTGTCGACCTGCGCGACCGCGAAGGCGTCACCCAGGTCGTCTTCCGGCCCGAGGAACATCCCGCCGTCGCGGAGCAATCCCACGGCCTGCGCAGCGAGGACTGCATCACCGTCACCGGCCTCGTCACGCCACGTCTTGCCGGCACCGAGAATGCCAAGCTCGCCACCGGCGGCATCGAAGTCGTCGCTACGGCGCTCACGGTGCTCAACAAGTCCGACGTTCTCCCCTTCCCGATCGAGGGCAAGGTCTCGAACGAAGACCTGCGCCTCGAATACCGCTACCTCGACCTGCGCCGCGCCGACATGCGCACGAACCTGCGCCTGCGCCACCGCATCACGAAGGCGACGCGCGACTACTTCGACGACCAGGGCTTCCTCGAAATCGAGACGCCGATCCTCTCGAACCCCACGCCCGAGGGCGCCCGCGACTTCCTCGTGCCCGCCCGCCTCACGCCCGGCGCCTTCTACGCGCTGCCGCAGGCCCCGCAGCAATACAAGCAGCTGCTCCAGGTCGCCGGCGTCGAAAAATATTTCCAGATCGCCCGCTGCTTCCGCGACGAGGATCTCCGCGCCGAGCGCCAGCTCGAGTTCACGCAGATCGACGTCGAGGCCTCGTTCACAAACGAACTCGAGATCCAGACCCTCATCGAGGGCCTGCTTGCCCGCATTTTCCGCGAGACTAAGGGCGTGGAGATTCCCACGCCGTTCCCGCGCATGGCCTACCGCGAGGCGATGGATCGCTTTGGCTCCGACAAGCCCGACCTGCGCTTCGGCCTCGAGATCGTCGAGCTGAGCGACGTCTTTCGCGACTCGCAGTTCAAGGTCTTCCAGTCCGTCCTTTCCAGCGGCGGCGTGATCCGCGCGCTCAACGCCAGGGGCGCCGCCGAGAAATTCTCCAAGGAGCAGCTCAAGAAATGGGAGGAGTGGGCGAAGACCGAACTCGGTGCCAAGGGCCTCGCCTACATCAAAGCCTCGCCGACCGGCGAATGGGAAAGCCCGATCGTCAAATTCTTCTCCGAATCCGAGAAGGCCGCCATCAAGGAACGCCTTGGCTTCGAAGCCGGCGACGTCCTGTTCTTCGGGGCGGACCAATGGGCCGCCGCCAGCGAGACGCTCGGTCGCGTGCGCCTGCGTTGCGCGGAACTGCTCGAACTCACGAAAGGCAGCGAAGAGCTGAACTTCCTGTGGGTCGTCGACTTCCCGCTGCTCGCGTTCATTCCCGAGGAGAACGCCTGGACCGCCGTCCACCACCCCTTCACCCGCCCGAAGGCCGAGGACCTCGCGCATCTCGAATCCGGCGATTACGCCCACGTCCGCGCCGTCGCCTACGATGTCGTGCTGAACGGCGTGGAACTCGGCGGCGGCTCGATCCGAATCCATGAGCGCGACCTGCAGACGAAGATGTTTGCCGCGCTTGGAATCGGCCCCGAGGAGCAGCAGGAAAAATTCGGCCACCTGCTCCGCGCATTTTCCTTCGGCGCCCCGCCGCACGGCGGCGTCGCCCTCGGCCTCGACCGCCTCGTCATGCTGATCGCGGGGACGGAATCCATCCGCGACGTCATCGCATTCCCGAAGAACAATCGCGGCCAGGACCTCCTCACCCACTCACCCGTCACGGTCGAGACGAAGCTCCTCCGCGAACTGGCGATCCAGTCCACGGTGACGAAAAAGCCCTGAGGCCATGCTGCTGCGTGAACTGCCGGGCCTGATCGTAACGGTCAACCAGGTGGTTCACGCGCCGGACCTCACCGGCCCCGCGCGCAAACCGCACGTGTTCGTGTATTTCATCACGATCACGAACGAGTCCGACGTGACCGTCACGATCAAAGGCCGCAAATGGGTCGTGCGCGAGGCGAACGGGGAGACGCTGGCGGTCGAAGGCGATGGCGTGGTGGGCGAATTTCCCCGGCTCGAGCCCGGCGAGCAGTTTCATTACAACAGCTCGCACGGGATTGCCGCGGATGCGGTGGCGGAGGGCGCCTACCTCGGCCTCACCGACTCCGGCGAGGCCGTCTTCACGCGCATCCCGGCTTTCCGGATGCGCGTGCCGAAAGGCTGAGGCCTACTTCGCGAACTGCGCAAAGACTTCGCCAGCCTCGACGAGCGACTCCTTGCCGCCGATGTCGAACCACAGACCGGGCACCGGCCAGGTCTTCACCTCGGTGCGCTTGTAGAGCCATTCGATGAGGCGGCCAGGCTGATCGGGATTGTTGCCCTCGGCGATGTATTGATCGATGAAGGGCAGCGTGTCCTTGCGGTAGTAATAAAGCGCGATCGCGGAGAACGTGTCCACGGGCTCGGGCGATTTTTCGACGAATTTCGTCACGCGACCGGACGCGTCGAGCGTGATCGAGTTGTATTTTTTGACGAGCTCGAGATCACCAACGTCATACACGGCGACGGTCGCAGCGGCGTCCTTGCCAGCCACGGCAAAACCTTCGACGGATTCGCTAAAGAGATTGTCGCCGGCGACGACCATGAGATCTTTGCTGTAGAGGTGCTCGCGCTGGATCGAGAGATGAATGTCGCCGATGGCGCCCTTCTTGTCATCGTCGCTCGTCGAGCCGTCGTTGATGATCTTGAAGACGACCTTCGGATTGCGGCTCGAGTAATCATCAGCCCAGTTGCGGAAATCGGCGGCAAACTTGTTGTTCGTCACGATGTAGACGGTCTCGAGATCGGGGATCGGCGCGATGCTGTCGATGACCCATTCGATCATCGGTTTTCCGGCGACTTCGAGGAGGGGCTTGGCCTTGGTGAGCGTGAGGGGATAAAGCCGGGTCGCGTAACCGGCAGCGAGGATGAGGGCGTTCATGCCTCGCGAGTATGACGCATCCGAAGCAACCGCGGCAAGCGCGCCAGCATGCCAAAGAACAGGCGCGTGTGGGTCGCCACGAGGAGGAGATTATCGCGCAAATAGCGGAAATGGGTGACGCCGCCTGCCTCGCGCGGCGGGTAGCAAACCGGCACGGGAATATTGATCGGCCGCACGCCGCGCCAATACAGGCGCACGGCGAGTTCCGTATCGAAATCGAACCTCCGGGCCGTGCGAATCGACTCGAGAATCTCCACCGACTCGCGAATCGGATACACGCGAAAGCCAAACAGCGAGTCATCGATGCCACCCCAAAGCGTCGCCAGATTTGCCCACCAGTTTCCCACCCGTCGGCCCTTCACGCGCTCGGCCGGCGCGTCTTCCCCGAAGATCGGCACGCCGAGGATCATCGCGCCCGGTTCGCGGCGGGAGCGCTCGAGGAACGGCAGGATCGCGTCGACGCTGTGCTGGCCGTCGGCATCCATCACGAGCGCGTGCGTAAAGCCCTCGGCCAGCGCGGCTCGCAGGCCCACAAGCACGGCGCCCCCCTTGCCGGAATTCTGCCCCAGCACGATGCGTCGCATGGCGGGGTAGCGCTCGAGCAGAGGATCGAGTGCCGCGGCGCTGCCATCGGTGCTGGCATCGATCACGATCCAGACCGGCAATCCCAGCTCCGCGACCTGCCCCGCCACCCGGGCGAGCATTTCCCCGCTGTTGTAGCTGGGAAGCAACACGAGATGAGTGGCGGAAGGGGCGGACATGGCGAGTCGTGCACGGTGGCGGATGCGCGCCGGGGAATCGAGCCGGGATTTTCTGCTTGCCGGTGAGGGCGGGATTTGGCCCGGTCTGGGCCGCAACCGCGGCTTCGTCGTTCCCATGCACCAGCGCTGGCTCCTCATTCTTCTCCAAACCGCGGTCACCGCCGGGTTGCTCGCGTTCTTCTTTCACGATCCGAAGTTTCGCGCCGACGCGCTCACGGCCCTCGGCCGCGCGGACGCCCGCTGGCTCGCTCTCGGCATCGCGTTCGCCGGCATCGAGAATTTTCTCGGCGCCATCCGCTGGCGCATTTTTCTACGGATGCTCGCCATCGACGTGCCGTTCTGGAAAAGCGTGCAGGTCTGCCTCGTCGCGCTGTTCTGCAATACGTTCCTGCTCGGCGCGGCCGGCGGCGATCTTGTGCGCGCCGCGTATCTCGTGCGCCGCGGCGCGAGCAAGACCGACGCCCTGCTCTCCGTGCTGATGGACCGCGCCTGCGGCCTCGCCGCCCTCATTTTCTACACGGTCATCCTCGGCGCCTGGAACTACGAGTGGCTGACCTCGAACCCGCGCGCCGCGCTGCTCTTTCACGGCGTGCTCGCCTACGAGGCGGTGTGCGCGGTGGCGGTGCTGGGCGCGCTCGTTATTTCCGCTCGCGACCTCGCAAATCGCCTGCCGGGCTGGATGCCGTGCCGTGAATTTCTTCTGCGGCTGGCCGGGGGCTACGCGAAGCTCGCGCACGAATGGAGCGCCTCGCTGCGGGCGCTCGCGCTCTCCCTCGCCATGATCCTTGCCTACTTCGGCGTCTTCTTCAGCGCAGCCAAGGCCCTCGGCGGAAACATTTCGTTTTTGCACCTGGCCACGATCATGCCGATTGCAGACGTGATCAGCTCGCTGCCGATCAGCATCGGCGGCATGGGCGTGCGCGAATGGGTCTTCATCGGCCTGCTCGGGCCACTGGCCGCAATTCCTCCCGCCGTGGCGATCTCGATCTCACTGGTCGGCTATTTGCTTAACACCTCCTGGGGACTCGTCGGCGCCGCCATCCTGCCGTTCTACAAGGGCATCGTTCGCGAAGCTCGCAGCACCGGCGACTCGGTCAGCGCGCGGGCCCGGGGGGAAACGTGACACGGAAGCGATCGCCCGTCGCCACGGTGACGAGCTCGATCGCCCGCAGTTCCTCGCCGGCCTTTTCGTAGCGAACGCTGAACCGCCCCGTTCGCACGTCGCTCTCACCCGACGGCACCGAGGAGGCGCCGTCGAAGGCCTCGACGAGGCTGATCCAGCCCGCCAGCACCGCGGGAGCCGTATTCTCGGGGCCACGCCAGGCGCGTCCGGCGATTGCGCCGGCCGCAAACCATTCTCCGCCCCGACGAGTGAGCGTGAGCAGCGGGCGTTCCGCGCCCACCACCAGCCGACGATCATCCGGGCTGGCGCTTTGAAAAACGACGCGCGTGTGGAGGTCGACGCCCTCCCGTCGCCATTCCACGACGCCGGTCCTCGAAGACGCGGGAGCGAATGCCGGCGGAGGCGTGGCGCAACTCGCGAGACAGACTCCCGCGAGAAGGCTCGCCACGCCGCGCAGCTTCACCTCAGGCCTTCTTCTCGAGATGGCCGCCGAACTGGAAGCGCATCGCCGAGCAGACCTTCTCCGCCATCGTGTGCTCCTTGCGGGAGCGGAAGCGGGCGTAAAGCGCGGCGGTGAGCACCTCGCAATCCACGGCCTCGTCGATCGCCGCCATGATTGTCCAGCGGCCTTCGCCGGAGTCGGAAACGCGCCCGGAATAGTTGTCGAGCTTCGGATCCTCCGCAAACGATGCCGCCGCGAGGTCGAGCAGCCAGGAAGAGACCACGCTCCCGCGACGCCAGACCTCCGTCACGTCCGCAAGATTGAGATCGTAGACGAGATCGTGGTTCATCAACGGCGCCGTCTCGGCATCCGCCTCGTGATGCTGGTTCGCCACGTTCGCATTGAAGAGAATGTCGAGGCCTTCGCCGTAGGCGGCCATCATCCCGTATTCGATGCCGTTGTGGACCATCTTCACGAAATGTCCGGCACCCGACGGACCGCAATGGAGGTAGCCTTCCTCGGCGGTGCCACCGAGTTTCTCGCGACCGGGCGTGCGCGGAATATCGCCCACGCCGGGAGCGAGCGTCTTAAAGATCGGGTCCATCCGCTCCACGGCCGACGTGTCGCCGCCGATCATCATGCAATAGCCACGCTCGAGGCCGTGCGTGCCACCGCTTGTGCCGACGTCGAGGTAATGCAGCCCCTTCTCCTTGAGAGCGGCGGAGCGACGACGGTCGTCACGGAAATACGAATTGCCGCCGTCGATGATCGTGTCGTCCGGTTCGAGCAGGCCGGCGAGCTGATCGACAATCTTGTCGGTAATCGCAGCCGGAATCATGATCCACGCGTTGCGCGGCCGATCGAGCTTCGCCACGAGATCCTCGAGGGAGCTTGCCCCCACCGCGCCCTCGGAGGCGAGCTGCGCGACCGTTTCGGGATTCGTGTCGTAGACCACACAGGTGTGGCCTTGTCGGAGAAGCCGACGAACCATGTTTGCGCCCATTCTTCCGAGACCGATCATTCCGAGTTGCATGGTATTTTTCAGGTTGGAGTTTGAACTGAAACTGTCGTTCGTCCACGGGAACGAACAAGCACAATCGCCCCCGCGTTTGTGATAATGCCGTGCGTTCCGCTCAGCCCACGCCGGCAAACTTGCGAGCCCTGCGGCGCTCACGAACGATCACTCCGGCGCAGACGATGATCGCCAGCACGCCGATCCAGAACCACGGAATCCGCAGCGGCACCGTCGGCTTCGTGAAGACCACGAAAGGCGGCGAAGGCACCGTCGGCGTCCCGCTGGCATCGTAACCGACGATGAGCAGCGTGATGTGTTCGCCGGGGCGAAGCCCCTCGAGTGTCGCGCGCACCTCGTCGCGCACGAACCGGGGCTTCACGCGCGGCAGCGGCTTGTATTTGAAGACCGCCTCGCCCTTCGCATCGAAGCCGATTTCCCGCAGGATCAGTCCGTAGCGCACGATCTCCGGCGAGGTGCGTTTCCAGGTGAGATCGAGCCGGGTCTTCGTCTGCGCAAAGCCCATCTGCTCGACCGGCGGGAGATCATTCGTCTTGACGGGCGGCGGGCCGCTCGGAGCCACCGGCGACTCGTCCCCTTTTTCATGGTGCTCGGTGACCTTCGCCTTCATCGGAACGGAGAGCCTGACTCCGCCCATGTCGAACGCGAGGGCGCCATCCAGCGTCGCCGCGCCGGGCCGGGCAAACGAAACGGAAAACTCCCGCACCGCCCCGGGCGCAAGGGCTTCATACGAAGGATCGGGATCAAGCATCGTGCCCTCGGGATAGGCGGCGGTGAACTGTGCCGGCGAACCGCCGATGTTTTTCAACGTCATTTTCACCCGGCCGTAGCGACCCGCGGCCAGGGTGCCGAAATCGATCGCCTCGGGATGGACAATCATTCGCGCCGGCGAGGCCTCCACGCGCAGCGGAACGTCGAGTTTCACCTTGCTGCCGGTGATGGCAAGCGTCCCCGAAAGCGCACCGAGAAAACCCGCTCGGGTATGCACGGCGACCTGCGTCTCGCTCCTCGCCGGCACGGTCACCGTGTCCTGCACGATGACTTCCTTGGGAGCCTGGATCGTGAGCTCGCGATCCTCGTTCGAGACATTGCGCAGGAGAAATCCACCGGTCCTCACCTCGCTGTGGCCATCTCCCTCCACCCGCACCTCGCGCGGCACCACCTCGATCGGCGCATAGCCGCGCCCGGTCAGCGCGATCTGGAATCCTTCTCCGTGTGAAAACGTCCCTTCGCCGATGAATCGCCGATTATCCGTCGGCGTGAAAGTCACGGTGAAGCTCACGCTCTCGCCCTCGCCAAGCGAATACGATCCCTCGCCCTCCACCAGTTTCCACGGTTCCGGCACGGTGAACTCGCCGGTCAGCCGCCCGCCGCCATCGTTGCGAACCTCGAACGACTGGCGGGAAGAATCTCCAATCGCCGTATCCGGAAATTCCACCGTCGCCGGCGCGGTGAACACGGACGGCCGCTCCACGACATTCACGATCACCTCGGCCGGCGTCGACACGCCCGTATTCGGCGCCTGCACCGCGTAGCGGAAGCGATCCACCACCGCCCCCGCCGAGCGATCGTGCGTGTAGGTCACCACCGCCTCGTTACGGCCGACCGAGGTAATCGGCGAAAGCCGTCCCGCCTGCGGAGCGCGACGAATCAGGAACGTCAGCGGCTGCCCACCCCGGCTCACGCCTCGCAGCGGGATCTGGATCGACTCCCCCAGGAACACCTTCACGGCCACTGCTTCGGGCTGAGGTGGCGGCACCGTTGGCAGATCGATATCGGCTCGGGCGGCGCCCCCGACGAAGCCGCCCAGGAGAATGCCGACAAAAGCCAGCCGGCGCACGATCGAGGAAGGAAGTGAACTCAAGGCGGGGAATGTCGTTGAAATGTCGGAAGGCAGCAACTATGCGAATAGTGGAACGCCCGACCGACCCGACACAAGAAGAGCGATGCGATTTTTTTCCGGCCACCTTCCCGCCAGCCTCCCGGCCATCGCAGCGCTGTCCCTCGGACTTTGCTCCCCCGTTTTTGCGGCGCCCCAGACGGTGCCGCAGCCGGCTCCGCCGAAAACCAAGCAAAAGCCGGCCAGCGAACTCATTTCCAAGCAGGCGAAACCAAAGGTCGTGCCTCGCGTTCTCGAGACGGCGAATCCCTCGAATACCCGGATCTATGTTTCGCTTGGTAAACAGCGCGCCTACCTGCTCGTCGGCGACGAGGTCGCCATCGACACCCCGATTTCCTCCGGCAAACGCGCGGGAATGACGCCCAAGGGCAGCTTCACCGTGCTCGAAAAGGACAAGGACCATCGCTCGAGCGTCTACGGATCCTTCGTCAACAGTCGCGGGCAGGTGGTTCGCGCCGGCGTGAGCACCCGCATCGATTCCGCTCCGAGCGGCACCCGCTACGTCGGCGCACCGATGAAATGGTTCATGCGCCTCACCTGGGAAGGCGTCGGCATGCACGTCGGCATTCTTCCCGGATATCCCGCGTCGCACGGCTGCGTGCGCATGCCCGAAGATATCGCGCCCCTCTTCTACGAGCGGGTGAAGATCGGAACGCCCGCCGTCATCGGCGACTAAGGCAACGTGGCGAAATAGCCCGCGAGCGCAACCTCAGGGCGTGGGCGATGGCGATGGAGTCGCCACCGGAGCCGGCTTCGTGAACTCCGCCTTCAGCTGCGTGAGCATTTCCGCGACCTTCGCCTTCCGCTTGACGTCTATCTCCTTGCAGAGCTGCTCCTCGATCTTGCGACGTTCCTGCCGGTAACGAAGGGTAAACACCTCTCGTTGATCCGGCGTCAGGGTCAGGCCGGTCTTTTCGATGGCGTCATCGACGGATTTGCGCAGGCGATCCTGCTCCGCCGCCGCCCGGCGTTTCCAATCCATGCGCTCCTTGTCGCCCATGGCTTTCCAGCGCTCCAGATTCTCTCGAAAATGTTCCCGCTCCTTCGGATCCATCTGCTCGAGTCTCTTGCGGAAGCGCTTCATCGGGCTGTCGTCGTCATCCCCCTTGCACGATTCGTCGCCCTTTTTAGGCCCGTCCCATTGGGGACACGCATCATCTCGGCGAGGCGAATCGGAAGGCGTCGCAGCCGGAGTGGCCGAGGGTTCGGACTTCGCCGTCCCCAGCGGCAGGGCCGCCATTAATACGAGGAGGAGGAATCGAGCCATAACGAAGATTCGTAATTCGAGACCAGCAGATCGAGATTCTGGATCGTTTCGAATTCGATCTCGGAACTCGCCACGGTCGACGGCTGATCTCCCCGTTGTGCGCCCACCATCGCAATGATCCCAAGCGCCGCGCACACGCCCAGCGGAGCAAACAGCCGAACAAAACCTTCCCACCAGAACGGCGGAGCAGATTCCTCGGCCTCGATGGCCCTCAAGACCTTGCGCGCGAAAAACGGCGACGGCTCGACATCGCGGACCTGCCCGAGCAAGCGCCACAACGCGTCGTCTCGCAAATCGGAGTCGTCGGGATCGAAAGCACTCATGGTCAGACAGAGAAACCCCGATTCCGCGACGAAGTTCCAGAGAAATTTCGCCGCACCTGGGCGGAAGCCGCTACAGGTCCTGCGGTTCGAGGAAGCCCTCGAGCTGCCGGATACGGGTCGGGTGACGCATCTTGCGGAGGGCCTTGGCCTCGATCTGTCGGATGCGTTCGCGCGTGACCTTGAACTGGCGACCGACCTCTTCGAGCGTGCGGCTGTAGCCGTCCACGAGGCCAAAACGCTGCTCGAGCACCTGGCGCTCGCGCTCGGTGAGCGTGTCGAGCACGTCCTTGATCTTGTCCTTGAGCAGCACGATGGCCGCCTGGTCGGCGGGATTCTCGGCGCTCTTGTCCTCGATGAAATCCCCAAAGCTCGTGTCGTCGCTGTCGCCGACGGGCGCCTGCAGCGAGATCGGCTGCTGGGCCATCTTGAGGACGGCGCGCACGCGCTCGACGGGCAGCTGGATTTCCTCGGCAACTTCCTCCGGATTCGGCTCGCGGCCGTATTCCTGGACGAGCTGCTTCTGCACGCGAATCAGCTTGTTGATCGTCTCGATCATGTGGACCGGGATGCGGATCGTGCGCGCCTGGTCGGCGATCGAGCGGGTGATCGCCTGGCGGATCCACCACGTCGCGTAGGTCGAGAACTTGTAGCCGCGGCGGTATTCGAATTTCTCGACCGCCTTCATCAGGCCCATGTTGCCTTCCTGAATGAGGTCGAGGAAGGAGAGACCGCGGTTCGTGTATTTCTTGGCGATCGAGATCACGAGGCGCAGGTTCGCCTCGACCATCTCGGTCTTCGCGCGGAGCGCCTTGCGGTGCCAGTCCTTCAGATCGCGATGGCCCTTCGCGTAATCGGAAGGGGTGAGCCAAAGGCGCACCTGCATTTCGCGGAGCTGGGACTCGACGTTGCGCTTGGCCTTCGTGGCGTCGGCAGTCTTGCCGCTCTTTTTCGCGCGGTCGGACTCGTGCTGAAGGTTCTGAATCAGACGAAGGTTGTCATCGGCGAGCGCGACAAAATCCTCGATGACCTTCTGCTTGAAGAAAAATTTGGGGTAGAGCTTGCGGAGGAGGACGATGTTCTTCTCGAACGTCTTGCGGCTCGCTTCGGAGCCCTTGCCATCCTTCGACTCGGCGATCTCGCGGTAGGCCGCGGTGACAAGCTCGGTCTGCTTCTTGACCTGCTGGCAAAGGCGCGGGAGCACCTTCATGTAGCGCTCGCGGCTCTCGATCTTCTTGTCCTGAATGACGCGATCGAAGCGCTCGCGCATGTCGACGAGCTTCTGAGCAAGGTCGAGGTGGGCCCGGGCGACGAAGCCGAAGCCGTAAAGCGTCTCCTGCACCTTGATTTCGGCGTCCTCGATGCGCTTGGAGATCTCGACCTCCTGCTCACGGGTGAGGAGCGGCACCTGGCCCATCTGGCGCAGATACATGCGGACGGGGTCGTCGAGGATGTCGAGCTTCGAGTCGGCTTTTTCGTCCTTCTCCTCGTCTTCGTCGGACTTCTTGGAGCTGACGCGGTCCACGTCGGAGGCGTCGATGATCTCGATCTCGACGCTCTTCAACTGGGCCATGACCGCGTCGAGCGTCTCGGGATCGCTCACGCCCTCGGGCAGAGCTTCCTCGAGGTCGTCAAAGGTGACGTAGCCCTGTTCCTTGGCGAGTTTGATGAGCTCGCGGACTTTTTCCTGGATCGCCTTCTGGACGTCGGAGGGAGTTTTGGCGGGTTCGCCGTTCAAATGAGTGCCGTTCACGGAAGAGGTTTCTTTGGTTTTGGGCGCGGCGGCCTTGGGGGCAGCTGCGTTCACACCCGGGGTGGTTCCCTCTTTCTTTGCGGATTTCGCCGGCGCGGCGGCCTTCGGGGCCGGAGTCTTTGCGGTGGCCGCGGCCTTTTTCGCGGGAGACTTCGCGCTGGTGGCGGGCTTGCGCGCGGGCGCAGCCGTCTTGGATTTCGGGCCAGTCGCAGCGCGGGCCGGCTTTTTGGCCCGGGCCGCAAGCGGAGCCGCCTTCACCACGGGACGCGCGGTCTTCGCGACCGGGCGTTTGGAAACAACGGCCTTTGCAGCCACCCGCTTCGAGGCGGGCGCGGGGCGCTTGGCCTTGGCCACCACGGCAGGCTTCGCTTTCGCGACAGACTTCGCCTTGGCCACGGGCCGCACTGGAGCGGCTTTGGCTTTGGGGGGGGACGAAGGACGACGGGCAGGCGCGGGCTTGCTCTTGGAGACTTTGTTTGTGGATTTCAAGAAGGGTTGGGCGGCAGCTTCGGCAAGAAAAAAGGCCTTCAAACCTGACCCAGCCTTTTTTGGAGGTCAAGGATTTGTTTATGAATCAATCCCACCTCCTCGAGGGGAGTGTCAGGATGCCGCATTCGCGCCTGAAGGGCAGCCATTTCTTTCGCGAGCTGATGCCGAAGGAGTCCGCTCCAGGCATCGGTCGCCACCTGGACGGGACTGCCCGGCAGTTTTCCGAGATGCAATCCGGCGAGAACCCGCTCCATCGAAGGTGGCAGTGTGGCGACGAAGGAACTGAAAGCGGCCGCGTCCTCGAGCGGGACATCGGCCTGGATCAGCCGATCGACCATTGCAAACTCCCCGCCAAAGCTGGCGACCGGGTCGGGTCGACTCCGCATCCATTCCCGGGCTTCCGGTGAGAGAATGGCCAGCCGGCAGAGCAGGCGCGCCGACTCCGACAGCTCGAGGACCTCGTCGGGTTCGTCCGCCCCTCCGCGCACGAATTCCGGCTCCACTTCGAGAGTCGGCGTCGGCGCGGACTTCACGAGTTCGGCGAAGGCGGCATCGGTGAGCGAAAGACGCGCCCGGACCCGGGCGGTGACCGCCTCTCGAAGCGCGAGATCGTCGATGAGCCGCACGAATCCCGCCAGTTTGCGGGCGAGATTGGCGCGCTGGCGGGGAGTCGCTCCCGGCACGAGTTCCTCCGCCATCGCGTCTTCGAAATAATCCCGCGCCTCGGCGATCACGGCGCGCAGGGCGTCCGCGCCATGTTTGCGCACGAGCGAGTCGGGATCCTCGCCGGCCGGCACCCGGGCGACGCGCACCGACAGCCCCACCGAGAGCAACGCCGGCAGCGAGCGCTCCACCGCCTTGCGGCCGGCGGCATCCGAGTCGAAGCACAGCACGACGGATTCCGCGAAACGCCGGAGCAATCGCGCCTGCTGGGGCGTGAAGGCCGTGCCCTGCGGCGCGGTGACGTTTTGCACCCCCGCCTCGAAGGCCGCAATCATGTCGAGCTGCCCCTCGCAAACCACCGCCTCGTTCGCGTTGATGATCGCACGCTTGCTCTTTTCGAGGCCGAACAGCACGCGACCTTTCGTGAAGATCGGCGTCTCCGGCGAGTTCACGTATTTGGCGGGATCGTCGCCGAGCGTGCGTCCGCTGAAGCCGATGACCTCCCCGAAATCGTTGCAGATCGGAAACATCACGCGGTTGCGAAAGCGATCGTAGGGACGCGCGCCCGCCTCGTCCTTTACGCTCACGAGACCGCTGCGCACGATCTCCTCGTTGGAATACTTCTTCGATCGCAGCAGACCGATCAGCGCGTCCCACGACTCGGGCGCGTAGCCGAGCCGCCAGCGACCGGCGACTTCGGAGCTGAAGCCGCGTCCCTTCAGATACTCTCGCGCCGGCGCCGCAAATTTCTGCCGCATGAGATTCCCGTGGAACCAGGCCGCCGCGTCCCGGTGCAGCGCGAGCAGGCGATCCTTCTCGCCTCGGCGGGCCTGATCCCCCTCGGATTCCTCGGCAATCGGGATGCCCGCGCGCGCGGCAAGCCGGCGAACGGCGGTCGGGAAGTCGACGTTCTCGTATTGCGTGATGAACCGAAAGACGCTGCCGCCTTCGCCGCAACCGAAGCATTTGAATGTCTGCCGGGCGGGGTTTACGTGCAGGGACGGCGTCTTTTCGTTGTGGAAGGGGCACAGCCCTTTCCAGTTCGCTCCGGCTCGCTTGAGCTGCAGGTAGCTTCCGATCACGTCCACCACGTCGCTCGCCGCGGCGACGCGCTGGATGGTGTCTTCGGAAATGCGGGGCATGACGTTGAATTGCGGGAGCGGAAGGACTATTTACAGCAGGAGGCAAACGACGCGAAGACTTATGAAATTCCTCTCCATCCTGTTTGCCTTTGCGCTTCTCGCGGGCGGCATCGTCCCGTCCCACGCCGCCACCGGCGAAGTCGTCGTCGTGCCAATGGAAGGCGCCATCTCCTCCGCGCAGACCGCCTTCATCCGCCGCACGCTCAAGCAGGCCGAGACCGACGGTGCCTCCGCCTACGTGATCGAGATGAACACCCCCGGCGGCGAACTCCAGGCCGCGGTGGACATCCTTCAACTCCTCCTCAAGGCCCGCATCCCGACCTACACGTGGGTGAACTCGAATGCCGGCAGCGCGGGCGCGCTCATCGCGCTCGGCACGGACCATATCTACATGGCGCCGGTGAGCGCCATTGGCGCGGCGGCCCCGGTTTCCGGCGAAGGGGCGGACATTCCCGAGACGCTGAACCTGAAGATCGTCTCGTATTTTTCCGGCTACTTTCGCAGCGCCGCCGAAGCGAAGGGACGAAATCCCGGCCTCGCCGAGGCGTTCATCGACAAGGACAAGGAGTTCAAGATCGGCAACGACGTGCTGAAGACGAAAGGCTCCCTGCTCACGCTCAGCGCGCAGGAGGCGACGCGGAAATTCGATGGCAAGCCGCTCCTCGCCGACGGCATCGCGGGCTCCATCGATCAGCTCAAGTCGGAAGCGAAGCTCACCGGGCCGACCTCCAAGCTGGAGCCGAGCGGCTTCGAGCGAATCGCCCAATGGATCACCGTGCTTGCGCCGCTCTTTCTCATCGCCGGCATCGCCGCGGCCTACATGGAGTTCAAGGCGCCGGGCTTCGGCGTGGCCGGCTTCCTTTCCCTCGCCTGCTTCGCGATCTTTTTCCTCGGGCACTACATCGCCGGCCTCACCGGGCTGGAGGTGATCGTCGTGTTTGCCCTCGGCGTTGGGCTCGTGCTCGTCGAACTGCTGTTTTTCCCCGGCGTGACGATCGTCGCAGCGCTCGGCGTGGCCCTGATGCTCGGCTCGGCCCTGTTCGCAATGATCGACTACTTCCCCGGCGACCCCGTGATTCCCAGCCCCGAACTCCTGCTCCGGCCGGCGCTCAATCTCACCATCGCGCTCGTCGTCTCGACCTTCGTTATCGCCATGCTCGCGCGTTTTTTCCCCAGCATGCCCGGGTTCCGCCGCGTGATCCTGCCCGCCGCCGTGGCCACCGGCCCCTCGATCGCGGCCCCAGCCGTCGCCACGGTGGGCGACCTCGGCGTCGCCCGGTCGATCCTCCGGCCGGCCGGCAAGGCGGAAATCGCCGGCGCGCTCGTGGATGTCGTGACCGAGGGCGAATTCCTCGAGGCCGGCTCGCCGCTGCGGGTGCTCGCGGTCGAGGGTGGCCGCGTGATGGTCGGCAGGGCCTAGCCGAAGAGCAACCGCACGGCCGCGAGCATGGTGAACGCGATCAGCAATGCCTCGAAGAGCTGCTGATTGATCCGCGCAAGCAGCCACTTCCCGAAGAAGGCCCCGGCGGCGACGAGCGGAGCGAGCGCAAGCGTGAGCAGCAGCGACGGGCCGTTGATCAGCCCAAGCGCCACACTGAAGGGCACCTTCGAGAGATTGATCACGCAGAAGAACCACGCGCTCGTGCCAACGAGTTCCATCTTGGGAAGTCGGCACGCGAGCAGGTAGATCGCCATGATCGGCCCGGCGGCATTCGCCACCATCGTGGTCACGCCGCCGGTAAATCCCGCCAGCCACGCCATTGTCGGATGCCCGCTCGCCGCCGTGGCGAGCGCGGGGCGCGCCCGCTGCACGAGGAGGAGCGCGATCAGGGCGAGCGTGATCCCGCCCAGCAGCGGGCGAAACCGCGTCTCCGGCACGAGGGGCATGATCAGCCAGCCGACGACGATTCCGAGAAGCGCTGTCGGCAGCAGGCGCAGGATCACCCGCCAGTTCGCGTGCCGGCTGAAGGCCAGCACCGCAACCACGTCTGCGACGATCAGGATCGTCAGCAACGCCCCGGTCGACTCGCGCGCCGGCATCACGAGCGCCATCAGCACCAGCCCCACCGTGCCCATGCCGCTGAATCCCGTCTTCGCCATGCCCGCACTCAGCGCAACCGCCGCGCAAAGCAGCCATTGGGTGAGAGTGAAGTGAGCAAGATCCATCGGGCGGGCGCAGCATCGGCCTTGTGACGGAATTTTCCCAACTTTTCCTCTGTGCCCTCCGCGATCGCTGTGGTTAATCCATCCCCATGAAGATCGTTGTCGCATACTCGGGCGGGCTGGATACGTCCGTGCTCCTCACCTGGCTCAAGGACACCTATTCGGCCGAAGTCGTCGCGTTCTGCGCGGACATCGGACAGGAAGAGGAACTCGACGGCCTCGAGGAAAAGGCACTCAAGACTGGCGCCAGCAAATGCTACGTCGACAATCTCCAGGCCGAGTTCGCGAGCGATTTCATCTACCCGATGATGGCCGCCGGCGCGATCTACGAGGGCCAGTATTTTCTCGGAACCTCGATCGCCCGCCCGCTCATCGCGAAGCGCATGGTCGAGATTGCCCAGGCCGAAGGCGCCGACGCCATTGCCCACGGCGCCACCGGCAAGGGCAACGACCAGATCCGCTTCGAGCTCACCGCCGCAGCCCTCGCGCCATCGTTGCAGGTCATCGCCCCGTGGCGGCAGGAGCGCTTCCGCGCGCAATTCCCCGGCCGCGCCGAGATGATCGCCTACTGCGCCGAGCACGGCATCAACATCCAGGCCAGCGCCAGCAAGCCCTATTCGATGGACCGCAACCTCCTGCACATCTCGTATGAGAGCGGCATTCTGGAGGACCCCTGGTTCGACGCCAGCTCGCCCGAGAACAAGGGCATGTTCAAGCTCTCGGTCGATCCCGCGGACGCCCCCGACGAGGCGGAATACGTCGAACTCGGCTTCCTCGCCGGCAACTGCGTCGCGATCAATGGCGAAGCCCTCGACCCGCTCGCGGTCATGAAAAAGCTCAATGCCCTCGGCGGCAAACACGGCGTCGGCCGCGTCGACATGGTGGAAAACCGCTTCGTCGGCATGAAGTCGCGCGGCGTTTACGAGACGCCCGGCGGCGCCATCCTGCACTTCGCGCACCGGCAGATGGAATCCCTCACGATGGACCGCGAGGTCATGCACCTGCGCGACTCGCTCATCCCGAAATACGCCACGCTCGTCTACAACGGCTTCTGGTTCGCCCCCGAGCGCGAGGCGCTGCAGGCGCTTGTCACCGAGTCGCAGAAGACGGTCACCGGCGACGTGCGCGTGAAGCTCTACAAGGGCAACATCATCGCCGCCGGCCGTCGCAGCCCGGTCAGCCTCTACAATCCGCACATCGCGACGATGGAGGCCGACCCGACGCAGGCCTACGATCAGGGCGACGCCACCGGCTTCATCCGCCTGAACGCCCTGCGACTCAAGGTCGAGGCCCAGGTCGCCAGCAGCTAGGCACCCTGGCGTCTCCTCACCCGAAATAGGGCGAAACACCCCAAAGATTTCGCTCGCTGAACATCAGGGACATTCTCATGATTTTGGGTAAATCCTCATTGCCATGAAAACCACCGTTCTCTCCTCCGTTCGCATTCTGGGATTAGTCGTCGCCCTCGCCTTCACCGGCCAGGCTTTCGCCGGCAGCACGGCGAAGCTCGCCGGCACGTTCGAGGGCGACTACACCGCCGCCGGCAGCATTCCTCCCTACTCCGGCGATTCCGCCGGCACCACGACCGCGAAGTTCAAGGCCACTTCCGGCAACAAAGCCGGCAAGCTCACCCTCAACGGCGTGGATACCAAGAACGGCGGCGCAACCTACAGCGCGACTCTCACCTTCAAGTCGGACGGCACCGCCACAACGACGGCCATCGTTCCGGGCCTCGTGGACCTCGCCGGCACCGGCACCTGGAAGCTCGCCGGAAACAAAATCAAGTTCACCTTCTCGGCCAGCACCCCGGTCGGCTCCATCGAAGCCAAAGGCACCATCAAGGTCGCCGGCAAGAAGATGACGATCTCCAGCACCGGCACCGCCAGCAGCATCTTCGGTTCCGGCAGCGGCAAATACGCCTTCAAAGGCACCAGGTAAAACGCCCTTCCCACGCCCGGACACGGTGCCTTCAGGGCTGCCTGAGGCACCTCGTTCAGATCCTTGACGTCATTTTCTCGGCGTGATCGGCGCCGGCCTGGCCTCCGCCGCGCTGATGCCGAGCACCAAA
The DNA here is from genome assembly GCA_036569045.1 of Chthoniobacterales bacterium. Lineage (NCBI taxonomy): Bacteria > Pseudomonadati > Verrucomicrobiota > Spartobacteria > Chthoniobacterales > Chthoniobacterales bacterium. The sequence goes on from DATCRI010000077.1 coordinate 21,286, forward strand.
GCTCTCGCCTGATTCCGCGCGGCTTCACGCGGATTTCACCGGCACTTCATTTGTCCTTTCGCCGATCGCGCGGACACTCGTCCCCGTGTCGATCACGCGCCGAGCCTTTCTCAAACGCACCTTCGCCGCCGGCGCCTTCTTCGGCGTCGGCTCGGTCGCCTACGCCGGCGGTTACGAGCGCCACGGCGTGCAGGTCGTCCGCCAGCCCCTTCGCCTCGGCCTCTCCACCCCGCTTCGCGCGGCCCTGCTCACCGACATTCATTTCGATCCCCTCTACGAAACCGGGTGGCTGCGCCATGTCTTCGCGCTCGTCGCCGACGCCCGGCCGGACCTGATTCTTTACGCCGGCGACTACGTCACGAAAACCACCGCCCGCTTCGAGGAATTCGGCCGCATTGTCGGAAGTTATCGGGCCCCGCTCGGCGCCTGCGCCTCCCTCGGAAACCACGACCATTGGACCGATCGCTGGAGCCGGCGCGGTGAGGGCTCCGAAAAAATTCGATCGGTCTTCGCGGCCAACGGCATCCAGCTTCTTCGGAACGCCGTCGTGCCGCTGCCGCACAATCCCGGCTGGGCTCTCGCCGGCTTCGAGAGCTTCTGGGCCGGCCATCCGAATCGCAAACTCCTGACCCACGCGCCAGCCGACACGCAATTCATCAGCCTCGTGCACGAGCCGGACGCCTGGGACGTGCTCGTCGATCCTCGCATTCGTCTGCAGGTCTCCGGTCACACGCATGGCGGACAGGTGCGAGCCCCCTTCTACGGGGCCCTCCGCCTGCCCACATGGGGCCGCAAATACGATGCCGGCCTCTTTTCCCGGGGCGGGCGGCATCTCTACGTCAGCCGCGGCATCGGCACGGTGAACATTCCCTGCCGCGTAAACTGCAGCCCGGAAATCACGATCCTCGAGCTGACCTGATGCGCCCTCAGACGAGGCCGGCAACGCGCAGCGAATCGCCGTCGCGGTAGCTCATCCAGTGCCGGTAAGGCTGGTATTTCTTCGCCTCGGTGGCCGGCTTCACCCTCTCCTCGAGCGCGGCGAGCTGCTCCGGCGACATCGCGTGGAAGGCCGCGGCGAGCTTCGCATTCTCCCGCAACTGCGCGGCCGAGGTCACCCCGCTCACGATCGTCGTGATCGGCTGCGACCATGCGTAATTCAGCCCCTCGGCCACGGTCACGACCTTGTCGCGCACCGGCGCGGCGTTTCCGCCGAGCGTCTTCATCGCCAGCGGCGCAATGCCCTGGCGCACGACCTCCGGCAGCACGCGCCGCACGAAGGCATTCGAGTTCGCCTCGATCGCGGAGACCGGAAACTGGCAGGTGTCGAAAGGATACTCGTGCGCGAGCACCGCGAGGTGCACATCGGGATCGGTGTGGCCGGTGAAGCCGACGAAGCGCACCTTGCCCTGCTTCTTCGCATCGGTCAGCGCCTTCACCACGCCATTCTCCGAGAACCCGAGCTTCACCTGCTCCGGCGTCGCGACGGCGTGCCATTGCCACAGGTCGAGGTGATCGGTCTTCAGGCGCTTGAGCGACTCGTCGAGCATTCGCATTGCCAGCGCATAGTCGCCCGCCTTGTCGTGCGTGCAGACCTTCGACATCAGGAAAAACTGGTCGCGCTTTCCAATGATCACGCGCCCCATCAGCTCCTCGGCCGTGCCCCGGTGGTAGTCCCACGAATTGTCGAGGAACGTGGCGCCGACCTCGATCGCAGCCTCGATCATCTTCGCGGCCTCGTCATCACTCGCGATCCGCAACGCGTGCCCGCCGAGCGCGAGCATCGGCACCGTGAAATCATGTCGCCCAAATTTGCGCTGCGGCACGCGTCCGTCCGATTTGGTGATTTCCGCCGCGAAGGATCGCGAGAGCGGTCCGCCCAGCATCAGGCCGGCTCCGACCAGGCCGAGGCGCTTCAAAAACTCGCGGCGTTCAAAGGGGGTGGCTCGATTATCCATGAGAATCTCGGGTTCCTCGCACAAAGCCACCGAGCGCTCGTTCTTGCAAGTGCGGAATTGCGCGGGCGGCCTTTCGCGTGCAGCGTGCAGCGCGTAACGTCCGCGCAGATGCTCCAGATCGCCCTCGATGTTCCCGACCTCTGGCAGCAGGAGGCCGTCCGCGCTCTCAAGGCCGGCGAGGATGTCCTTGTCGACGCGCCCACCGGCGCGGGAAAGACGCGCGTCTTCGAGATCTTCGTCGAATCGGGCGAGGCCGCGCGCCGGGGGCAGGCCGTCTACACCGTGCCGACCCGCGCCCTTGCGAACGACAAATGGCGCGAGTGGCGCCGCCGCGGCTGGAACGTCGGCATCGCCACCGGCGACCTCGCCGTGAACATCCACGCCCCCGTGCTCGTCGCCACGCTTGAGACCCAGCGCGAGCGCATCCTTGCCCGACGCGCGCCCGCGTTTCTCGTGATCGACGAATACCAGATGCTCGCCGATCCCCGGCGCGGCCTGAACTACGAACTCGCCCTCGCGCTCTGCCCGCCGACCACGCAGCTCCTGCTCCTGAGCGGCAGCGTGCGCAATCCCGACGACATCGCCGCCTGGCTGCAGCGCCTCGGGCGCGCCGTCCACCTCATTCGCGAGCGGGTGCGGCCCGTCCCGCTCGAGGAGCTGCCTGTCGAGAATCTCCCCCGCGTGCCCGACGGCATCACCGGGTTCTGGCCCCGCCTCGCCGCCGGCGCCTGGCTGGCCGGTCTCACCCCGCTCCTCATCTTTGCGCCGCGTCGCGCGGAAGCGGAAAAGATCGCTCGCAAGATCGCGGACGCCCTGCCGCTCGACAACCCGATCTCGCTCCGTCCCGAGGACGAGCGCACGCTCGGTCGCGATCTCTCCCGGTTGATCCCGAAGCGCGTCGCCTTCCACCACAGCGGCCTGTCCTACGCGGCGCGCGCCGGCTGGGTCGAGACCCTCGCAAAGAATGGCCATCTGCGCGTGGTCGTCGCCACGACGGGCCTCGCCGCGGGCATCAATTTCTCCGTGCGATCGGTGCTTGTCGCCGACACGACGTATCATGACGGCCCTTTCCAACGGGAGCTGCGGCCCGACGAGCTGCTGCAAATGTTCGGCCGGGCCGGACGCCGCGGCCTCGATCCGAAAGGCGTCGTCCTCGTTGCGCGGGACAGTCCTCGCCTCGGCAACGCCGCGCCGCGCCAGCTTCGTCGCGTCAACGAACTCGACTGGCCGACCCTGCTCCGCGTGATGGAGGAGGCCGTCGCACACCACGAACCTCCGCTCGCGGCCGCCGCCGCGGTGGGCGAGCGCCTTTTCAGTCGACAGAAGGTCAGCCTCGGGTTCGACCACGCCGGCGACGCTCCGGACGCGCCCGGGCGCTTCGGCCCGACCCGAGAAGAATTTCTCGACTCCACGAACACCTGGCAGCCGGCGCGCGACGCCCCCGAACGCCCCGCCGCGCTTGGCAACTGCCTCGCTCGCCGCGACGAGCGCTGGCTCCCCGCCCTTCGCGTCGCGGCCCTCGCCGAGAAGTTCGGTCCCGGCCGCCTCTGCAAACTCCCGCGCGAGCGAGGATTCGCCTATGGCAAGGAACTCATCGTCGGCAGACGCGACGCCGACGGCCGCATTCGCCCGCAGGAAGGAATTCGGAAAACCCTTCATCTTCGGGAGGAGGACCGCTTCACCGATCCGGAATTTCTTGCGGTCGTCGCGCCCCTGCTCGATCTCGGCGGAGCGCGCCCGCTGGAGATCGTCAGCCGCGGCCCGATGGCGGCGCTCCGCCTCGAGCTCGACGCCATCAGCGTCCCCGCCACCTTCGATGCGCAGCAACGGGCGTTGATCGATCCTCCCCGTCGCCGCGTCGCCCTTGCCCCGGAGACGCTCTATGGCAATTTCCGCCCGCGGCCTGGCACTCCCGCCCACGCCTGGCGCAAACTCGGCCTCGTCGATTCCGAAGGGAGCCCGACCGCGCGCGGCCGCGTGTTCAGCCGCTTCCAGGCCGGCGAGGGCCTCATGATCGCCGCCGCTCTGGAGGACTCGAGCTACGATCCGGCCGAAATTGTCCGCCATCTCGCGAACCTGCGGGGCGGTTATCGATTCGGCCGCGAGGATCGTGCCGGCGCGAGCGAGCGCCTGGCCATGACCTCGCGCGCCGCCTACGGCCACGAGGACTACGCGGGATATTTGCGCACCGGTCTCTGTGAAGGCTACGGAGAAGGCGCCTGGGAAATCATCGAGCGGCATCTTGCCGGGAAGCCGATCGACGCCGCCGAGGGCGGACTACGCCGCGGAGATGTCGAGCGCGCCGTGCTGGAATGGAAAAGTCTGCTCCGCCACATCATCCACGCACCCGATCCCGAGGCGCCGCGCTGGACGGAACTCCAGGCCGCCGCCCAGGCCTGTCTGGCGGCGCACGACACCGCACCGCCGCCGGATTTCGAGCCGGAGCTTCCCGCCGGCCTCAACCGGCGCGCCGTCGAGCAGCCGATCCGGCTCGCCGCGCTGGCGGATTAATTCACGACGCGCACGGGCGTGCCATGCGACGCGTTCTCGAAGAAAATGCGCGCCATTTCGTCCGGCAGGCGCACGCAGCCGTGAGAATCCGGAAAGCCCGGCAGATAGCCGGCGTGAAGACCCGAGCCACCCGAGAAGCGCATAAAATACGGCATCGGCGCGCCCTTGAAGTGCGTGCCGGCCGGGGCGCGGTCCGACGTGACGTCCACATTCTGCACGACGATGATGCCGGCATCGTCGACGAAGGCCCCGTAGAGATTCGAACGGTGGTCCTTGTCCTTCTGCGTCACGGAGAAGCTGCCTCGCGGCGTGGGGTGCTGCGCGTTGCCGCTGGAAATCGGTGTCTCGCCGACGAGCTTGCCGCCCTTGTAGAAAAAGGCCTTCTGCTGGCCGAGATCGACCGTGATGGAGGGCGATCCGCTGACTCCATCGCCGTGCCAGTAGGCTGCCGCCTCGGCTGCGCGGGCCTTGGGCCGGGCGGAAGCAACCGAGACGATCTCGCCGTTGGCCCCGAGAAACTGCGTATCCTCGCTGTAGGTCCGCATGGCGGTGCGCCGCGAACCGGTGGAGCCCGTCGTCGCGCAGGCTGCCAGCAAGACGCCAAGCGCCGCGAGCGCTGCGAACCGGGGGGCCGACAGCGCGTTCATCGCACGACGGTGACGGGAGTCCCTTTCTGAACGTTCTCGAAATAAATCTTGGCCATGTGCTCAGGCATGCGGATGCAGCCGTGGGAGTCCGGCACGCCCGGAAGGAAGCCCTGGTGCATGCCCACCGCGGGAGCGAAATGCATGAAATAAGGCATCTTCGCGCCTTCGAAATGAGCGCCCGGGGGGACCGGATCTTTCTTCACGTCCACGTTCGCCTGCACGACCTTGCCCTGCGCATCGACATAGTCACCGTAGAGATTCGAGGCGTGATCGAGGTCCTTGTCGATGATCTTGAAGTTCCCCACCGGGGAATCATGCCCCTCGCGGCCGCTGGAGATCGCCGAAACGCCGACGAGCTTGCCGCCCTTGTAGAATGACGCAGTCTGCTGGCTCAGGCTGATGACGACTGCCGGCGCGCCGGGCACGCCGTCGCCATCCCAGTAGGAATTCGCCTCCGCCAGCGTCGATGCCTTCCCGCGACTGATGCTGTCCTGACCGGCCCCCAGATACATGGTCTTCGTGCTGGTCAGGCGAGTGTCGTAGTTGGCGCAACCGGTGCTCCCCAGCACTACGGCGGCCGCCAACGCGAGAAGGAACAGGGATTTTTTCATGCCTTGCGGAACCGGCACGTAATAGAGGATTCGGCCGCCGCGTCAAGTCCGCCTACGTTCGCCATCTTCAGCAAGGACCGGTTGCGGACGGCAGGAAGGATTTGCTACGTTCCGCGCGACTTACCATGCCGACCTACGAATACGAGTGCTCCAAGTGCCGCAAGACCTTCGAATTGTTCCAGTCGATGAAGGACGACGCACTCAAGACCTGCCCGAAGGAACAGTGCCGCATGAAGGCGTGGGGCAAGGGGCCGGTCAAGCGCCTGCTGGGCACCGGCGCGGGCCTGATTTTCAAGGGATCCGGGTTTTACATCACCGACTACCGCAGCGAGGGTTACAAGGTCGCCGCGAAGAAGGACTCCACTACCTCGACTCCGAAGACAGAGTCGAAACCGGCCGCCGAAAAGCCCGCCGCGAAATCGAAGAAGAAAGCCGATGGCTGACACGCCCGTTCCCCCCACGCCATCCCTCTCGCGGTGCCCCGTCTGCGGATTCGAGAATCCGCCGGCCGTCCTGTATTGCCAGGATTGCGGGGCGAAGCTGACGATCGCCCCTCCCAGCTACCTGCAGCCTCCGCCTCCCGTGCCCACGCCAGCGACCACGGCGGAAGCCGCCCCCCTTTCCTCGTCGAAAACGTCCCCCCCGAAGACGAAGCCGCCTCGCATCCTGAGCATGAACCGGGAGCGGCCGAATTTTGCCTTCGCCTTTTCCCTGCTCCGCCTGGCCATTTACGCCGCGCTCATCGCACTGACGGTTCTCATCATCCGCGCCCCGGCGAACCTGCCTCCGGCCGAGGCGCCGATGGATGCCACCACCGTTGGCGAGATCCGCTCCGGCCTGGAAAAAGTCTCCCAGAACGGCAGCACCGCCAGCGCCCCGTGGTCGCGCGTGAATGCCTATCTCGCCACGGTGCTCGTTCCCACCAGCGCAGGCGCCACGAAATTCGTGCGGGCCGTCTTGATGCCGAAGCCCGGCGGCTTTGCCCTTACCACCGAGAAGCGCGTGCTCGGCGTGCCGATCTACTCGACGGTGATCTACAAGCTCGTCGTGCGCGCCGGTCATCTCGATCTGCAGGCCACCGGCGCCGCGCTGGGACGCCTGCCCCTCCCGGCTGAAGCCGCTCCGATCGTCCAGCGAATCGGCGGCGACCTCACTGGCGCCCTTGCGCTCGAAACGAGCTTCCTGAAAAGCGCCCGCATGGTGCGCCTCTCCCCCGACGCCGTCGCCATCGATTTCGGCCGGCCCCGCCCATGATCGCGCGGGTTTTGATTGCCCTGCTGCTCCTCGCGGGCATTCGCGCGGAGGCCGCGATCGAGCTGGCCAGGCGTTCCACCAGCTCCTCCGGGCAGTTCATCGTTTACACGAACGACCCGAACATCCGTTCGGAGGTCGCCATCCGGGCCGAGGATCTCAAGACCGCCTTCCTCGAGGCGCTTCACGCCAAGGACGTCTGGAAAACCCCCATCATTCTGAACATCGGCGTCCCGCCGCCCACGATGAAGCGTCCGCCGCGCACCCTGCTCGGCGTTTACGAGGGCGACAACGGCCAGAGCAAGATCCAGATCGACGTCTTCGACACCGGCGTCCTCAAGGAACCCGAGTTCGACACCCAGATCCTCGGCGCCATCCTCATCGAATGCGCCTATCGCAGCACCGCCCTCAAGGCCGGCCGCTCCTTCGAGCGCCCGCCCGCCTGGCTGCAGCAGGGCCTCGCCGAGCGCATTCGCTCCCTCCAGGAAGGCTCGAAAACCAGTCTCTACGCCAGCCTGCTTGCGACCGGCGAGCCGCCCCGGCTCGCCGATTTCCTCGACACGCCGTTCGATCGGCTCGACTCCACCTCCAAGGCAATCTACCGGGCCCAGGCCAGCGCGCTCGTGGAAGCCGTCTTCGCCCTGCCCGACGGCCGCAAGGGACTGTGCGACTACCTCTCCGTGCCCCACCGCACGCCGTCGCAACTTTCCGAGCTCGTCGCCGCCCTCCCCAGCCTTGGCGGGAATGCCGAGGCCCTCGGCCGCAAATGGGTGCTCGCCATCGCCCGCGCCTCCGCCGCAAATCGCGTGAACCTGCTCGGCGAACGCGACACCGCAAAGCAGCTCGACGACATTCTTCTCGTGAAGGCTCTTCCCGACCCCAGGCATCCGGAGGTCGCCTCCATGTCGGGCCCCTACGCCATTCCGACCATCGCCCGCAGTCAGAATGGCCGCTTCATCCTCTCGCAGACCGAGAGCTCCCTGCTCCAGCTCTCCCTGCGCGCCCACCCGCTCTACAAATCCCTCGTCGACGAATACCTCAGCATCACCCGCGACCTCATCGCGAAGCCCAAGCGCAGGCTGGAAAAACGCATCGCCACCGCCGAGGAGATGCGCGCCGGCCTCGCCCGCCGCACGTCGGAATCCCGCGATTACCTCGACTGGGTCGAGACCACCAAGATCAAGACCGAGAGCCCCGAGTTGAACACCACCATTCAGGACATCGACGAGATCGAGGAGCCCCCGGCGCGCAACGACGCCATCTCGAACTACCTCGATACCCTCTCCGAGCGCGGGCAGTAGCGGCTTTCCCCATTGCGCCCCGCGCCCGGCCGCCTATCCTTTCAAAGCCATGTTTCACCTCACGCGGCGGGAGCGGGTGTTGATCGCGGGCGTCCTGCTCGCTTTCCTCACCGGTCTCGCCGTTCAACATTACCGCCAGGGGGACTCGATCGGCCCAACCACCAAAAAGGACACCAGGGATGCAAAGCGTTAGTTTTTCCGAAGCACTCGACGGCATCGTCGAGCGCGACTCCCGCTATGATCGGGAGGCCTACGTCTTCCTGCGCGACGCCCTCGAGTTCACCCTCAAGAAGCGTCGCAAGGCCAGCAAGGACGCCCCGTCCGACGTGCCCGCCTCCGAGCTCCTCGACGGCTTCCGCCTCTACGCCCTCAAGGAATGCGGCCCCATGGCGCACCTCGTCCTCGAATACTGGGGCGTGCGCTCCTGCGAAGACATCGGAAATCTCGTCTTCAACCTCGTTCAGGCCAACGTCTTCAGTAAAACCGACCGCGACACCCTCGACGAATTCCGCGCTGGCTTCGATTTCGAGGAGGCCTTTCTGGTTCCCTTCCGTCCCCAGAGAAAAAATTTGAGCGCTTCCCCCTCTCGCGCTGTCGAACGCGGCTCATGAGGTCGTCGTCGTTTCTGCCCTGCCTGCTCTTAGCCCACATGCCGCTGCTCGTAACCACCGCATATTCCGAAACCCAGACGCCTCCCCCGGCCGCCGCTCCCATCTCCATCCCCGCCACCACCGCGCAGGCCTTCACCCTGCCGAACGGCCTCACCGTCATCATCGACGAAGATCACCACGCCCCGGTGGCAAGCGTCCAGGCTTGGTGCGAGACGGGCAGCATCGACGAGGACAAATGGATGGGCGCCGGCCTTTCACACATTCTCGAGCACATGCTCTTCAAGGGCACGGCCACGCGCGCGCCCGGCGTCATTTCCCGCCAGGTGCAGGATCGCGGCGGCTACATCAACGCCTACACGTCCTTCGACCGCACCGTTTACTACATCGACACTCCGGCCGAAGGCGCCTCCGAGGCCGTGGACATCCTGGCCGACGCCATGATGAACGCCTCGCTGCCCCCCCAGGAATATACGAAGGAGCAGGAGGTCATCCGGCGGGAGTTCGCCATGGGCTTCGACGATCCCGACCGCGTCAGCTCGCGGCTGATGTTCCGCACCGTCTTCTCGCAGAGCCCGCTTCGCCACCCCGTCATCGGCTACCTCGACATCTACAACAAGCTCACCCGCGACGACGTCTTCGCTTACTACAAGCGCCGCTACGTCCCGAACAACATGTTCTTCGTCATCGTCGGCGACGTGGACGGCCAGAAGATCAGGGCCCAGCTCGAGGAATACTTCGAGAAATACCCGCGTCAGGCCCTCCAGCCCGTTTTCGTCGCCCAGGAACCGCCCCAGGCCGGTCGCCGCGACGCGCACGAAGAGTTCCCCACCGAGCTCACCCGCCTCTCACTGGCATGGCCCGTCCCGTCCGTGACGGATGCCGACACTCCCGCCATCGACGTGCTCGGCACGGTGCTCGGCGGCGGCTCCAGCAGCCCGCTCAATCAGGAAATTCGCGAGGAAAAACACCTGGCCTACAGCATCGACGCCGGCTCCTACGCGCTGGCCAACGGCGGCGTCTTCGCCATCCAGGCCGTCTGCGCGCCGGAAAACCGCGTCGCCGTGGAAAAGGCATCCCTCGCGATCCTCGACCGCGTCCGCCGGGAAGGCGTCACCGCCGCCGAGCTCGACAAGGCCCGCAAGTCGCTCCTCTCCACCCAGCTCGGTGCCCTTACCACCGTGCGGGGCCGCGCCGCCGACCTCGGCTCGAACTGGATGGCCACCCGGAACCTGGATTTCAGCCGCGACTACCTCGACGCCATCAACCGCGTCACCTCCGACGACCTCAAGCGCGTGGTGAATCGTTATCTCATCGACGAGCACCTCAACGTCACCTCGCTCAATCCCACCGGCTCGCTCGCAAAGATCGCCGCGGCCGAGTCCGCCGCCCACGAAGCCGAGATCCAGAAGTTCACGCTGCCGAACGGCCTGCGCCTGCTCGTTCGCGAGAACCACAAGGTTCCGCTCGTTTCGATGGTCGCCGTTTTCAAGGGCGGCCTCCTCGCCGAGACACCCGCAAACAACGGCGCCACCCGCCTGATGGCCCGCTCGATGCTGAAGGGCACCACGAGCCGAAGCGCCCGCGAAATCGCCGAACAGGTCGAGTCTGCCGGCGGCAGCATCGCCGCGGACTCCGGCAACAACAGCTTCTACCTCACCGCGAGCGTCATGAAGCCCGACCTCGAGCTCGGTCTCGACGTTCTCGCCGACGTTCTCGGACACCCGACCTTCCCCGAGCGCGAGGTGAAGACCGAGCAGGCTTCCCAGCTCGCCGGCATCAAGGCCGAGGACGACGACCCGGTGAACACTGCCCGCACCGTCCTGCGGCAGAAACTTTTCGGCACCCACCCCTACGCCCTGCGTGGGAGCGGCTCTCCCGACAGCGTTGCGAAGCTCACCCCCGCGGACCTCGAGAAACTCCACGATCGCCTCGCCGTTGCGAAGAACGGCGTGCTTGCCGTCTTCGGCGACGTGAACGCAAAGAAGGTCTACGAACTCGCCAAAAAGGCCTTCGGCGACCTCCCCGCCGGCGACGCCCCGCTCCCGAACCCTCCCGCCGCGGAGAAACTGGCGAAAGCCGAGTCCTTCACCGAGAACCGCCCCAAGAACCAGGCGATCGTCATGGTCGGCTACCCCGGCGCCGACTTGCTCAGCCCCGATCGGCCCGCGCTCGAGGTCATCGACACCGTCTGCAGCGACCTTGGATCTCGCTTCTTCGATCGCATCCGCGAGCAGCTCGGCCTCGCCTATTTCACCGGCACCACTCAACTGCTTGGCCCCACGCCCGGCGCCTTCGTTTTCTACCTCGGCACCGATCCCGCAAAGGTCGAGAAGGTCGATACCGAGTTCCGCGACGAGATTGCCAAACTCGCCTCCGCCGGCCTCAGCCCCGAGGAGCTCGCCCGCGGCAAGAAGAAGCTCCTCGGCGCGGAAGCCATGCGCAACGAAAGCGATTCCTCGATGGCCCTCGCCACCGCGCTCGACGAACTTTTCGGCCTCGGCGCCGATCACACCTCGAAGCGAAAGGCCGAGATCGAAGCCGTCACGCTGGAGGACACCAGGCGCGTCGCAAACAAGTATTTCAGCCAGCCCGGCAGCGTCGAAGTTATCGTCACTCCGCCCACACAATAACCTCCCACCGCTTCCACCTCCATGGCTGAAGTCCAGCGCAATACCCAGACGAGCGGCGAAACCACCCAGCGGTTCATCGCCTTCATCATGATGCAATCGCAGCAGACGGCCCTTTTTCTCGGCCGTCTGCCAAATCCGCAGACCGGCAAGCCCGAGGTCAATCTCGAGGTCGCCCGCATGCTCATCGATCAGCTCGAAATGATCCGGGAGAAAACCCGCGGCAACCTCAACCACGAGGAAAGCGAAATCCTCGGCACCATCCTCTCCGACCTGCAGGTGCAATACGTGCAGGCCACGCAGAAGGCCCCCGGCGCCTAGCCGCCCAACGGCTCGATCCCTTCGAGCGTTGTCTCGCTCACCGAACGCATCGTGCGAATGAACTCGCCCATGTAGGCGAGCGTCGCGGCCGAGGTCGTTGTGGCCGCATACAGGCGACTGCGCAGCCCCGCCTTCCCGATCGGTTTCGCCACCACGTAGTCCCGATCGAGGAACGGCTGCACCGTCCAGCCAGGCAATGCCGCCACGCCCCGACCGCTCGCGACAAGCTGCAGAATGGCGACCGTGAGTTCGGTGGTGCGGCGAGCCGGATTCACCTTCGCCGGTCGCAACACATCACGCACCAGATCGAGCCGCTCGTCGGGAATCGGGTAGGTCACGAGGGTCTCCGCCGCAAAGTCCCGCGCCGTCAGATACGCCTTCCGCGTGAGCGGATGATGGCGCGAGAGCAATCCGTGCACCTCGTAGGCAAAGAGCGGATGGAAAGTCACCCCGGCCCGCTTCTGCGCGTGCGAGACGATCACGAGATCCGCCCGATTCTCGGCAAGCAGCCCGATCGGATCGGCGTGAAATCCCGAGACCAGATCCTGCTCCACCTGCGGCCAGTGCTCCCGGAACGAATCCATCGACGGCATCAGCCAGTCGAAGCACGAGTGGCACTCGACCGCGATGCGAAGCTGCCCCGCCTGCCCCTGCGCGATGCGCGCGAGATCCCGCTCACCGTTCTGCACGCGCCGCACGACATCGTAGGCCAGCTCGACGAGCAACTGCCCCGCCGCCGTCAGGCGCAGAGGGGCGCTCTTGCGCTCGAAGAGCTCCACGTCGTGCGCCGCCTCGATCGCGCGCACCTGGTGCGACACCGCCGGCTGCGAGAGATGCACGCGCCGCGCGGCCTTCGAGAGATTGCCCGTCTCCGCGAGGGCGATGAGCGTTTTGAAATGACGAAATTCCAGCATGCCGCGCCGAACCCATCATAAATGCAGCGAATGATCATCCAAAAAACAACGCGTTAGGCGAATGAACCCCACGGAGGAATAATCGCCTCCATGGAATCCCGTCCTCTCGCTCACTCCCTTGGTTATCCCCGCATCGGCGCCGACCGCGAACTGAAGAAAACGACCGAGGCCTTCTGGGCGGGTCGGCGCGGGGCGAGCGAACTGCTCCAGGTCGGCCGGGAACTGCGTCGCGCAAACTGGCTGGCGCAACGCGACGCCAGCATCGATCTCATCCCGTCTAACGACTTCAGCTTCTACGACCAGATTCTCGATCTGAGCTGCTTGCTGGGAAACATTCCCGCCCGCTTCCACTGGGATGGCGGCCCGATCGGCCTGAATCTCTATTTCCGGATCGCCCGCGGCGCGCGCGCGAATGACGATGCCTGCTGCCCGGCCGCCGCGAGCGAGATGACGAAGTGGTTCGACACGAACTACCACTACATCGTCCCGGAATTCGACGCGCGGACGACCTTCCGGCTGAGCGGCGCGAAGCCCTTCGAGGAGTTCGCCGAGGCGCTTGCCCTGGGCATCCGCACGAAGCCCGTCCTCGTCGGCCCGCTCACCTATCTGCATCTCGGCAAGGCCGCCGGCATCGACAAACTTTCCCTCCTGGAAAGCCTGACCGGCGTCTACGCCGAGATTCTCCGCCGCCTCGCGGAGCAGGGCGCCGAATGGGTGCAGATCGACGAGCCCATCCTGACACTCGATCTCGAGCCCGCCTGGCGCGACGCCTTCGCCGCCACCTACCGCTCCCTGCGCGCTGCAGCGCCATCCCTGAAAATTCTCGTTGCGACGTATTTCGGCGAACTGCGCGACAACCTCCCGCTCGCCGCCGCCCTGCCGATCGACGCCCTGCACATCGATCTCACGCGCGGCAACGACCTCGACGCCGCGCTCGCCGCGTTGCCTCCCGCCATGGCGCTCTCGCTCGGCGTGGTGGATGGCCGCAACATCTGGCGCAACGACCTCGACGCCTCTCGCAAACTCATCGAGCGCGCACGCGCCAGAGGGCGCGACATCCTCCTCGCGCCGTCCTGCTCGCTGCTCCATGTGCCGGTGACGCTTCGCGCCGAGACGACGCTCGACGAGGAATTCCGCGGATGGCTCGCCTTTGCGGAGGAGAAGCTCGCCGAAGTCGCCGCGCTCTCCCGCATCGCGACGAGCGAAGGCGATCCCGTCCTCGCCTATCGCAGCCGCGTGGCCATTCAATCGCGCCGGGCCAGCACGCGCATTCACCGGCCGGCCGTAAAGGCACGCTGCGAGGCCGTCACCGCCGCCGCCACGAAACGCCGCGCGCCCTTTCCGGAGCGACAGGCCGCGCAGCGCGCGAGATTGCAGCTCCCGCTCTTTCCCACGACGACGATCGGCTCGTTCCCTCAGACGGAGGAAGTCCGCGCCGCCCGGGCGCGCTGGAAAAAAGGCAGCCTGTCGACCGCGGACTACGAGAAATTCCTCGAGGGCGAGATTGCCCGCACCGTGCGGGCGCAGGAGGAACTGGACATCGATGTGCTCGTGCACGGCGAATCCGAGCGCAACGACATGGTCGAGTATTTCGGAGAGCAGCTCGAGGGCTATGCCTTCACGAAGAACGGCTGGGTGCAGAGCTACGGCACGCGCTGCGTGAAACCGCCGATCATCTTCGGCGACGTATCCCGTCCGCATCCCATGACGGTGCGCTGGTCCCGCTACGCGCAGTCCCTCACCGATCGCCCGATGAAGGCGATGCTCACCGGCCCGATCACGATGCTGCAATGGAGCTTCGTGCGCGACGACCAGCCCCGCTCCGCCACCGCCCGGCAGATCGCGCTCGCGCTCCGCGACGAGGTGCTCGATCTCGAAGCGGCCGGCCTGAGCGTGATCCAGATCGATGAACCAGCACTCCGCGAAGGCCTGCCTTTGCGCCGGGCGGACCGCGCAGCCTACCTTGCCTGGGCGGTGGAGGCTTTCCGCCTGAGCGCCGCCGGCGTGCGCAACGACACGCAAATCCACACGCACATGTGCTACTGCGAATTCAACGACATCATGGGCCCGATCGCGGCGCTCGATGCGGATGTGATTTCCATCGAGACTTCGCGGTCGAACATGGAACTGCTCAGCGCATTCACCGACTTCAGATACCCGAACGAAATCGGGCCTGGTGTCTACGACATCCACTCGCCCCGCGTGCCCGCGACCGGAGAGATGGTCGACCTTCTCCGCAAGGCGTCTGCCGTGCTCCCCCGGGAAAATCTGTGGGTGAATCCCGACTGCGGACTGAAAACCCGCGGATGGGACGAGACGCTCGCGGCACTCCGCCACATGGTGCAGGCGGCGGCGACTCTTCGCGCCCAGAGCTGACTTCCCCTCGCCACCGGGGGCGTTGCCCCCGGAAAATTCCCGTTTGACAACGAAGCGCCCTCGCGCTCTTTTACGTCAGCGTAGAACTTCACCCCAGTCCGGCATCGCTCGGACGGCGCCCGTCGAATTATTCCCAGCGGGCGCAAGTCAGGTTCGACACTCTCACGGCGCATCGGTCCCCGCACAGATTGCGAGCACTCGCGCCACCGCAGAATCAGGAATTTATTATTAATGGCCGGCCACAATAAATGGTCGAAGATCAAACGCACCAAGGGTGCTCTGGATGTAAAGCGAGGGAAGATATTCTCCCGACTTTCCAAGGAAATCACCGTCGCCGTGCGGCTCGGAGGAGGCAATCCCGCCTTTAATCCCCGGCTGCGAGCGGCCATCTCCGCCGCCAGAGCCGAATCGATGCCAAATGACAACATCGACCGCGCCATCAAGAAAGGCAGCGGCGAGCTCGAGACCACGGCAGTCGAAGAGCTCGTTTACGAAGGCTATGCCCCCGGCGGCGTCGCTCTCGTGATCGAAACCGCGACCGATAACAAGAATCGCACCGCCGCCGATCTCCGCAACGCGATGTCCAAAAACAACGGCAATCTTGGCGGCCCCGGCAGCGTTTCCTTCCTGTTTCACCGAAAGGGACAGATGGTCGTGCCCGCCGCGGCCACCGATGAGGATGCCCTGCTCGAAGTCATTCTCGATGCCGGCGCTGAGGAGTTGACACGCGAGGAGGATCAGTTTGTGATCACCACGCCGCCGGACCAGTTGTATTCCGTCGCGGAGGCGCTCAAAACCGCCGGCATCGAGCCCGCGTCGCCGAAACTCACCTTCATTGCGCAGACCACTGTCGCCGTCACGGACGAGCACACTGCCGCACAAGTTCTCAAGCTGTGCGACGCGCTCGACGATCTCGATGACGTGATGAACGTCCACGCCAATTTTGACATTCCCGAAACCACGCTCGCGAAACTGCAGGCCGCCTGACGCCGCCCGAGTTCGCCCGACGTCCATCCCAGAACCCACTTCAATTTTATCATGACCGAGGAAACCGAAACCCAGTCCCCCGCCACCGGGCAGACCGTGGATGAACCCGCCCGCAAGCCACAGCGCTCCCGCCGGGGTCGTCCGCCGCGCCGCCAACCCCGGGAGGCCAAGTCCAAAGCCCCGGTCAACGAGACCGCCGAGGCGCCGGAACTGGTTTCCGCGGAGATCGCGCCCACGCCCGAGCCCGTCGCCACGGAAAATGCCGTGGTCGCCCAGAACACAGCCCCCGAGTCCGTGACGGAGCCTTTCGCCGACGGTGCGCCGCAGGCCGCCGCTCCGGCCCCGACTCCTGCTCCCGAGCCGCCCCGCCAGGCCCCGCAACCGCCGCCTCCGCCGGTTTACGCCGAAGGCATCGTGGAAGTCTCCGGCAAGGGCTTTGGCTTCCTTCGCGAGCCCAAGCGCAATTTCACCCAGTCGAACAACGACGTCTTCGTCACGCCCGAGGTCATCCGGAAGCACAACCTCCGCGACGGCATGTGGATCAAGGGTGAGACCCGGCGCGGCCCGCGCGGCCCGCAGCTCTTCAAGTGCACGGAACTCGAGCACGAAGATCCCGCGAACTTCAGCACGTTCCCCGTCTTCGAGGAACTTACGACGGTCAGCCCCGACAAGCGCATCCAGCTCGAGACCGAGCCCACGCTCTATACGACGCGCGTGATCGACCTCGTCGCGCCCATCGGGCGCGGCACCCGCGGCCTCATCGTCGCGCCGCCCCGCACGGGCAAGACCACGCTGCTTCAGCACATCGCCGCCGCGGTAGTGAAGAACTATCCAGAGATCAAGCTCATCATCCTGCTCGTCGACGAGCGGCCCGAGGAGGTCACCGAGATTCGGCGCACCGTTCCCACGGCCGAGATCATGGCCAGCTCGAACGACAGCGACACGAAGACGCACACCCGCATCTCCCAGCTCGCCATCG
This sequence comes from Chthoniobacterales bacterium, assembly GCA_036569045.1. Taxonomy (NCBI): domain Bacteria; kingdom Pseudomonadati; phylum Verrucomicrobiota; class Spartobacteria; order Chthoniobacterales; species Chthoniobacterales bacterium. Next base: position 38,377 of record DATCRI010000077.1, read on the forward strand.
AGCGCGCCAAGCGCCTCGTCGAAATGGGCAAGGACGTCTTCGTTCTCATGGACTCGCTCACCCGCATGGGCCGCGCGTTCAACAACGCCCAGGGCGGCGGCGGCCGCACGATGAGCGGCGGCGTCGATTCCCGCGCACTGGAAATTCCGCGCAAACTTTTCGCCGCGGCTCGCAACACCGAGGAGGCCGGCTCGCTCACGATCGTGGCGACCGCGCTCATCGAGACGAACAGCCGCATGGACGATCTCATCTTCCAGGAGTTCAAGGGCACGGGCAACATGGAGCTCGTTCTCGGCCGCCTGATCGCCGAGCAGCGCATCTATCCGGCGGTGGACATTTTCCAGTCCGGCACGCGCCGCGAGGAGCTGCTCCTGCCGCCCGACGACCTTCACAAGATCAACGTCATCCGCCGAGGCCTCGCTGGCCACAAGCCGATCGAAGCCATGGAGCGCCTGCTCTTCTTCATCCGGAAATACCCGACGAACGCGGAAATGCTCAAGGGCATCCCGGGCTAGGCACGGAGGAGATCGAAGATTCGGAACGCGGAGATGGGTTCGCCCGTTTCCGCGTTTTGCTTTTCGAGCCCGCGATCAGAACCCGCGATAATGGTAGCTGAGCATGCGGAAGGTGTCCGAGCCCTTCTCGGCAGTGTAAAGAATCAGCCGCAGCGACGTATACGATTGCGTCCACTGGTAGCCAACGATCGTCTGCACGACGTCGCCCTCCTTCGAGGTCTGCCGCGCAATGTTGCGACTGGAGCCGTATTTGCGATCCAGATTCCGGCGCGTCTGCTCGAAGATGGAATTGAATTTCTCGCCGTCCCAGGAGTTGTCGCTGTATTCGAGTTCCACCTCGACGAGAGAATCGCTGTCGAAGGTGAATAGCGAGCGCTTGAGCCGCGGGTCGGGATGCCCCTCGACGATCAGCACCTTGCGGCCGTTCAACACCTTGCGATCGACCACTCGGGCCTGCGCCCGCTCGATCGTATTCTCGACGAGCTGAGCGCCGTCACCCCAGCGGAAGTTGAAGGGCACCTTGATCTCCTCGGCCGCCCGGACGGAACCCATCGGCGCGCAGAATCCGGCAAGCGCGGCGAGAAGCAGAAATCGGCGGAAGGTCGTCATCAGGAGAGCAGCATTCGATAGCACAAAAAGCGGAGCGCGCACGCGCTCATTGCGCCGGCGCCGCGAGCAGGAACGTCCCCGCATCGAACGCCGCGATCTGGTCGAGACCCGTGATCGCAAACTCCTCCACCACGATCCCGTCGCCCTGGTAGAGCACAACTTTCGAATCGGTCGCCGTTCCCAGCGCGAAGCGGTCCCAGTTTCCGTCGCTGGAAATCTCGAAAAGTTTCAGGCCGGTCGACGTCACCAGGGCGGTGCCGGGATGCGTCGCGGCCGGGGAAAGCTCCAGCCGAACTCTCTTGCCGGGCTCGAGCGAATTCTCCGCGAGCGTGACCGCGAACGTATTCTCCGGCTTCGCGGTTCCAACATCGGCAACCAGCCTGCCCTCGACGACCCCGAAATTCGCGCAGGGCTGGAGCGTGCGCTCGAACGCGACCTCCCAGTCCGCAACGACCTTGCCATCCTTTTGCTCGGCCTTGTCGCCGCGAACGAGCAACCGCACCCGCTCGACGCCACCGGGCGCGCTCTCGAGCAGGAGGATCTGATTGTCACCCTCTGCGGCGAGCACCGCCTCCGGCTGCGGCTCATCCTTCGGCACACGCAACGCCCGCTCGGATTCCTCTTCCTTGCCGAGCTGAACGACGACTTTCTGCCCTTCGTCATCGACAATCACCCAGCGCGCCTTTTCGTCCGCGAACGCCGGCGGCTCGGTCGTCTGGTCGAGGGCCCCGTCGGGGCGAATCTTCCCGAAAACGGCGCCGGCGGCCGTCGTCAGCTCGACGCCCAGCGCATCCGGCCAACGACGGAGTTTCACGCCGGTGGCGGGAATCTTGTCCTGGGCGACCCAGTCGTTGAAATGAAACGCCTCGCCGGAGACATCGACTCGCTGCCCCACGACATAGCCACGCGCGGCGTAACGTCCGCCGGGGCAGGGTTTCCCCGACTCGTCGAGGCCATCCCAGCTCGCGATGTAGCCATTCGTATCGACCTGCAGATCGGGATCGCCCCACTCGTAGGGCAGCGTGCGCACGAGTTTTCCCTGCGCATCGAAAATCCCGAGCACGATCGAGCCCATGAGATCGGGCGGCGTGAACGTGATCGCGATTGGCGGGGCGGCCACCTTCTCCGCAGGGACGACTTCCTCCTCCTGCGCCCAGAGCGGCGCGGCCACGAGAGCGAGAAAAAGACCGAACCGCGAAAGGGTGTCTATGCGTAGTAGCGCCATTGGATGTCCGCAAAGAGACTGTCGCGGGACTCGCAAAATTCAACGAATTCCTCGTCCCCCTCGCCGGCGACGAGCTTTTCATAAAGCCGGGTGAATCGCAGGAGGTGCTCCTTCGTGCGCTGGGTGGCGTATTCGCGGGCGGTGCCGGTCTTCATGAGGAAGGCCCAATCGCTCGACTGCGCGAGCAGGAGTTCGCGCGCCATCTGTCGCAGGATGCGCTCGACCATCGGCGCGGGATTCACCGCAAAAAGCCGGGCGCACTCCGACATGCGGCGGGCGGCGGCGTGCAGGTGCGGATAGATCCACGAGTTGCACTGATCGAGCCAGACCTCCCAGTAGCCCTTGTTGCCCCAGCTCGAGGCGGACGGGGTCACGATCTGCTGCGTCGGGTGACGCCGCAGATAATCGCTCGGCGAGACCAATTGGAACGTCGACTGGTCGAAAGCCGCCTTGCGCAGGAAAAGATTCAGAAACTCCGGCCCCTCGAACCACCAATGGCCGAAGAGCTCCGCGTCGAACGGGCTCATCACAATCGGCTCGACGGGCAGCACCCCGCTGAGGTGCTCGATCTGCTTCACGCGACTGTCGAGGAAATGCCCCGCGTGAGAATCCGCCGCGGCGGCGGCCCAGCCGAGGTTGTAGAGTTCCTTCTCTTTCCCCTGCCCGGTGATGCGGTGGTATTTCACACCCGTGTAGCGACGGTGATCCGTCGGCATGAATTTCCCGAGATAATCGAGCGGCAGATCCTGTCCGATATCGCGGTAAAAATCACGATAGGCAGAATCGCCGGGGTAGCCTTCGCGCTGACTCCAGACCTGCCGGCTGGAATCCCGATCGCGGCCAAAGACCGCCGGCCCCGCGGGCGTGAAATACGGCGCGTAGATCGCAAAACGCGGCTTCGGCTGGCCAAACATCAGGCCGTGGGCGTCCACGACGAACCACCGAATGTTCGCCTCCTGGAGGATGCGGCCGACGGCGGGCACATAGGCGCATTCCGGCAGCCAGATGCCGGCCGGCTGGCGGCCGAAGCACTCCACGTAGGAGTCGCGCCCGATGAGAACCTGCGCGCGCATCGCCTCGGGGTATTCCTCCATGAGGGGAAGGAAACCGTGAGTGGCCGCACAGGTGATGATCTCGACGACGCCGTCCTTCTGCAGCTGGGCAAACGCGCCGACGATATCGCGATTGAGGTCTTTCGTGTAGAACGACAGCGCCTCGGAAAACCGCCGGAGGTAAAAACGCGCGAGGTCGTTCTGCGCCGCATCCGCCTCCGTTCGCACGACCTCTGCCTCGGAAAGCGCAACGCCGCGGGCGAGGTAGCGCTCCGCGCGGCTTTGCAGCAGCGGATCCCGCAGCATTTCGCAGAGCGACGGCGTCATCGTGAACGTCAGCCGCGTCGGCACACGCTCGGCGACGAGCTGCCGCAGCATCCGCAGCAACGGGATGTAGGTTTCCGCGATCGCCTCGTAGAGCCAGTCTTCCTCCAGGAAGTCTTCATGCTCCGGATGGCGGACGAACGGCAAGTGAGCGTGAAGAATGAGAGCCAGGGAACCTTTCGACATCAGGAGAGTCCCAAAAATAGGCCGCCCACTCCGCAGGCGCCAGCAAGATTGAGTTGCCCGCCCGCAAAAGCCGCCGTTACGTTCCCTATCCCGTCGTCATGCTCCGCCGCATCCTCTTCAGCCTGATTTTCGCCACCTCGGCCCTCGCCGCGGATGTTCCTGGCGACAAGGACCGGCAGGCCGCGTTCGAGCGCCTGAGCAACGAAGCCCTCGCGACGAAGCTGATCGACCAGGCCGCCGCGGACATCAAGGTCGGCCATTACGAGGCGGCCTTGAAGAAGTCCGAAGCCGCCGAGGCGATCCGCCCCAACGACCCGGCGATTCTCAATACGAAGGGCGCCGCGCTCCTGGAACTGAAGCGCTTTTCCGAAGCCGGGAAGGCCTTCGATGTGGCGACGGAACTCGACCCGAACGCCTTCGCTCCGCAATTCAACAAGGGCGAAATGTTCACTTCCCAAAAAAAATACTCCGACGCCGCGGTGCAGTTTGCCGTGCTGAGATCCCGTTTCGGCGACCTCCCGCTCCTCAAATACGAGATCTACCTCTGCTACGCGCTTCAGGGGCAGAAAGACCTCGCGGAGGATGCCCTGCTCGCGATGCGCTACCCCGCCGACGGCGCAGCCTGGTATTACGCTCACGCCGTGGACCAGATTCAGTCCGGCAACAGGAAAGAAGGGCGCCGGCTGATCTCCGCCGCCGAGGCCATCCACTCCGACGATCTCGAAAACTATCGCGACAGCCTGCGCGACGCCGGCCTGCTCCCGTAAAAATTTCCATGCCATCCAAGAAGAAGAAAAAACGCGTGCTCGTGACCGGTGCCGCCGGGTTCATCGGCAGCGCACTCGTCCACGCCCTCAATCAGCGCGGCCAGGAAAACATTCTCGTCACCGACATCCTCGGGACCGACGAGAAATGGCGAAACCTGAACGCCCTCCGCTTCGACGATTACCTCCAGTCCGACGAATTGCTCGAGGCCGTCACTTTCGAAACGCTCGGCCCGATCGACACGATCTTCCATCTCGGCGCCTGCTCCGCGACCACCGAGAAGGATGGCGATTACCTCATCGAGAATAACTACCGCTACACCCAGCGCCTGGCGGAATGGGCTCTCGCGAACGGCGCGCGCTTCGTCTACGCCTCCTCCGCCGCCACCTACGGCGACGGCGCCCAGGGCATGGACGACCGCGATCCGCAGCTCTCGCGCCTGCGTCCACTCAATCTTTACGGCTACTCGAAGCACCTCTTCGACCTGCACGCGCAACGTCGCGGCTATCTCGACGACATCGTCGGCATCAAGTATTTCAACGTCTACGGGCCGAACGAGTGGCACAAGGGCGAGATGCGCAGCCTCGTCTGCAAGGCCTACCAGCAGATCGTCGAGACCGGGAAGATCCGTCTTTTCAAGAGCTACAAACCGGAATACCGCGACGGCGAGCAGATGCGCGACTTCGTCTACGTGAAGGACGCCGTTGCGATGACCCTCCATCTCGCCGAGTCGAAAAAGGCGGGCGGGCTCTACAACGTCGGCTCCGGCGTCGCCCGCACGTGGGTGGACCTCGGTCGCGCCATCTTCACCGCGCTCGGCCGCGAGCCGAATATCGAGTTCATCGAAATGCCCGAGAGCATTCGCGAGCAATACCAGTATTACACCTGCGCCGACGTCTCGAAGGTGCGCGACACCGGTTACGATGCCGAGACGGCCTCGCTCGAGGACGCGGTGCACGACTACGTCACGAATTACCTCGTCCCCAACCGCCACCTCGGCGACGAAGCCTGATGCGCACGCCCGTCACCATCCTCACCGGCTTCCTCGGCGCGGGAAAAACCACGCTGCTGAATCGCATCCTCACCGAGAATCACGGCCAGCGCATCGCCGTCATCGAAAACGAATTTGGCGAGATCGGCATCGACCACGAGCTCGTCGTGCAGAGCGACGAGGAGATTTTCGAGATGAACAACGGCTGCATCTGCTGCACCGTGCGCGGCGACCTCATCCGCATCCTCGGCCGCCTAATGAAGCGGCGCGACAAGTTCGACCGCGTCCTCATCGAGACCACCGGCCTCGCGGATCCCGGCCCTGTCGTTCAGACGTTCTTCATGGACGACGACATGAAGGAACACTTCGTCGTCGACGCGATCGTGACCGTGGTCGACGCGAAGCACATCCTGCTCCATCTCGACGACAGCTCCGAGGCCCGCGAGCAGGTGGCCTTCGCCGACGTGCTGCTTCTCAACAAGGGCGATCTCGTCACTCCCGCCGATCTCGACGCCCTCGATCGTCGCCTGCGGGGCATCAACGCTCTCGCGACGATTCATCGCACCGTCAGCAGCGACATCGCGATCGAGAAGGTGCTGGGCATCGGCGCCTTCACCCTCGACCACGCCATGGAGGTCGATCCCCATTTCCTCGAGGACGCGGCACCCGCGCATGACGAGCACGACCACGAATGCGGCGAAGATTGCGAGCACGAGCATCACCACCATCATCATCATCACGATGATGACGTCACCAGCGTCGGCATCGAGGCGGCGGGTGATTGCGACGGACGCAAGCTGAACGGCTGGCTCTCCGAACTCGTGCGCGTGCAGGGGCAGGACATTTTCCGCATGAAGGGCGTGTTCGCCGTCGCGGGAAATCCGGATCGCATCGTTTTCCAGGGCGTGCACATGCTCATCGATGGCGCGAATGGCGGCCCGTGGGGCGCGCGCCCGCGCACGAACAGGCTCGTCTTCATCGGTCGCAATCTCGACCGGGCCGCGCTGAATGCGGGCTTCCGCGCCTGCCTCGTTTAACCGACGCGTCGCCATGAAGCTCGCTGAACACGCCCGACTTTCCGCCGGCGATCACATCCTCGGATTATCGTGGGCCGCGGACGGCGAAAGCCTCGCGGTCACGCCCGCAAGCGGGCCGATCCTGGTGCGCCGCGAAAGCGACGTGCGTGAACTCCCCGACCACGGCCTCGGCAACGGCGCGGCGGTTTTTCATCCCTCCGAGGCCCTTCTCGCCACGGCCGGCACCGACGGACGCATTCGCCTGCACGATTTCGCGGCCCCGCCCCGCGAAATTGCGCTCGGCAAGGGCTGGATCGAGCGCCTCGCCTGGAGCCCCGACGGCGCCCATCTCGCCACCGGCCACGGCAAACGCCTTGTCATTCTCGACCAGACCGGAGCGCCGGCTCAGGAATTCGCCGCGCACAAGAGCACCGTCGCCGACTTCGCGTGGAATCCCCGGGAGCCGCACGAGATTGCGAGCGTCGCCGACGGCGGCGCGACGATGTGGCGTCTCGGCGAGGAGGAGCCGTTTGCCCGCTTCGACTGGGGCGGCGCCAGCCTGCTGGCCGACTGGAGCCCGGACGGCCGCTGGCTCGCCACGGGCGACCAGACCACGAGCGTCCACGTCTACGACTTCACGCGGGACTACCCGCTGCACATCCAGGGCTACGAGACCAAGGTCAAGGCGCTCGCCTTCAACAGCGCGTCGCGCAAGCTTGCGACCGGCGGCGGCCAGCTCGTGACCGTCTGGCCCTGCACGGGAAAGCACGGCCCCGAGGGCGCCGTGCCAAAGCAACTTCCCGGCCACACCGGCGACAGCATCGCCCTTGCCTACCGCCGCGGCAGCGACTGGCTCGCCTCGGGTGGCACGGATGGACGCCTCATCCTTTTCGAGCCCGAGAGCTCTGGCCAGCCGCGGGCCAGCCTGTCCCTCGATTCCGCCGTAACGACCATCGCCTGGCACCCGGCCGATCCCATTCTCGCGGCCGGCACGGAAAATGGTGATGTCGTGCTCGTTCACGTTGCCACCAAATGACCGGATCCATTCTCATCACCGGCGCCAGCCGCGGCATCGGCCTCGCCCTCAGCATCGCGTTCGCAAAAGCCGAATGGACGGTCTTCGCGGGCGCCCGGCGTCCCCGCACGCCGCTGCTCTGGAACGCATCCCAGGAATTTCCGAACCTCCACCCCTTTCCGCTCAATGTCACGGACGACATCTCGGTCGGCGAAGCCGCCGCCGCGCTCGCTCGCGAGACCGACTCGCTCGACGTGCTCGTCAACAACGCCGCCGTGTTTCCGGGCGAAGGCAACGAGCGCCTCGAGGATCTCGATCTCGAATGGTTCGCCGAAGCCATCGAGACCAATGTCACCGGCGTTGCCCGCGTCACCCGCGCTTTCCTGCCATGGCTCCGCCGGGGCATCCACCCCCGAATCATCAACATCTCCTCCGGCGCCGGCTCCATCGCCGACAAGGAGGACTTCAACTACTATCCCTATTCGGTTTCGAAGGCCGCGCTGAACATGCTCACCCGCGCGATGGCCGCGGAATTTCGGCCGTCCGGAATCGCCGTCACCGCGCTCAGCCCCGGCTGGGTGAAAACCGAAATGGGCGGTCCGAATGCGCCCCTCACGGCCGAGCAATCCGCCCGCAGCCTCTACACGACGATCGGCCGGCTCACGCTCGCAGATTCCGGCCGCTTCCTCGGCCGAGACGGCCAGAGCAGCGATTACACCTGGTAGATGGCGAGGGTCATATCCCGCGCTCGCGCTTCACCAGCGCGATGGATTCGCGAAAAACTCCACCCGCCGTTTCCACCTCCGACGCCAGCGCCGCGACGCTGCCAGCCTTTGCCTGCGTCTCGATGCGGGCCATCACGCCGCTAAACCCGGTGAAGCCAAAATTCGCCGCGCTGCCTTTGGCCTGGTGGGCCGCCCGGGCGAGCTGCACCGCATCGCCAGCCGCCGCCGCATTCGCGGCTTCCTTCAAAATCCGGGGCAGATCGATCTCGAACTCCCGGTAGATCTCGACGAAGTCCGGCGTGAAGCCGTCGGCAATCATGTCGAGCTGCTCCCAATCTATGGCGGGGGAAGTCATAGGCGGCGAGTGTGCCGTCGGACCGAAAATTTCGCAACGCCGAATGCTCGGAGTCGAACGATCAAATCGGCCAGCGCAGCACCGCAGGCTGCTCGATCGCTGCCGCCAGCAGACGCAGGTAGCGGAGCCGGGGAATCTCGATGGCGCCGAATTGCGCGAGGTGCGGCGTAGTCCATTGCGTGTCGAGCAACGAAAAGCCGCCGGCCAAGAGAATGCGCGACAGCCAGACCAGGGCGACCTTCGAGGCATGCGTGCGCCGGTGGAACATCGACTCGCCGAAGAACGCGCCGCCGATCGCCACGCCATAAAGCCCGCCCGCCAGCTCGCCATCGCGCCAGACCTCGACGGAGTGCGCGTGGCCCAGCTGGTGCAGGCGCACGAAGCTCGCAACGATGATGTCGTCGATCCACGTCTCCGCCCGCTCCGCGCAGGCGCGCATCACCGCCTCGAACTCCGTGTTCACCCGAACCTCCCATTCCGGGTCGCGCATCGCCTGGCGCGTGCCGTGGGGAACATGGAAGCTCTCGAGCGGGATCACGCCGCGACGCTGGGGACTGAACCACTGGATGTCCCCCGGCGCGACCGCCATCGGGAAGGCGCCCTGTCGATACGCACTCAGCAGGAGTTCGGGCGGAATGAGGATTGCCATGACAGGCCGATTTTCTATGCTGCCGCGGTGAAAATCGCCTTCATTCTTTGCGGAATCTGCATAAGCGCCCTCCTCGCCGGCTGTGCCGTGGCGGAGAGCGACGGCAGTGAAGTCGGCACACAATTTCAACGCGGCATCCAGGGCCAGGGACAGATCGTGCCCAACAACGCGACCAGCGACTCCTTCGGCTCCGACTACCGCTAGCTCACCGTCCTCACTCTCATCCTGCCCATGCCCGACGCCCTCACGCCCGCGTCGAAGATCGTCATTCTCGACTTCGGCTCCCAATACACTCAGGTCATCGCCCGCCGCGTGCGCGAGTGCCGCGTCTATTCGGAAATCCTTCCACACACCACCACCGCCGCGGAGATCAGAAAGCTCGGCGCGAATGGCGTGATTCTCTCCGGCGGCCCGGCCAGCGTTTACGCCAAGGGCGCGCCGAAGGTGGACAGGAAGATTTTCGCGCTCGGCATTCCCGTGCTCGGCATCTGCTACGGCATGCAGCTCATCGCGCACAATCTCGGCGGCAAGGTCGAGCGCTCGACGCACCGCGAATACGGCGCCGGCATGCTCACGGCGTCGAAAGGCTGCCCTCTCTTCGCGAAGATGCCGGCCAGAATCGAGGTTTGGAACAGCCACGGCGACAAGATCACGAAGCTGCCCACGGGCTTCACGCCAATGGGCACGACCGAAAATTCGCCGCACGCGGTGATCGGCGACCCGACCCGCGGCATCTACGGCATGCAATTCCACCCCGAAGTCGTCCACACGCCTCGCGGCAAGGAAATCGTCGCGAACTTCGTGCACCGCATCTGCGGCTGCGGCGACGACTGGACGATGGGCTCCTTCATCGAGCAAACCTGCGAGGCGATTCGCGCCCAGGTGGGCGAAGACCGGGTCATCCTCGGCCTGAGCGGCGGCGTGGATTCCTCCGTCGCGGCGGCGCTGCTGCACAAGGCGATCGGCGACCAGCTCACGTGCATCTTCGTGGACAACGGCCTCATTCGCAAAGGCGAGCGCGAGGCGGTCGAGAAGCTTTTCGGCGACCACTTCCACATCAAGCTTCAGGTCGTCGACGCCTCGAAGCGCTTCCTCACGAAGCTCAAGGGCGTCACCGATCCCGAGAAGAAGCGCAAGATCATCGGCAACGAGTTCATCAAGGTCTTCGAGCAGGCCGCCCGGGAGCTGAAGGCCTCCGTCAAGGGCAGCCACGGCTACAAGTTCCTCGCGCAGGGCACGCTGTATCCCGACGTCATCGAGTCCGTCGCCATCGGCGGCAACCCCGCGGCGCTCATCAAGAGCCACCACAACGTCGGCGGCCTGCCCGAGCGCATGAAGTTCCAACTCGTCGAGCCCCTGCGCCAGCTTTTCAAGGACGAGGTCCGCGAGGTGGGCGTTGAACTCGGCCTGCCCCGCGAAGTCGTCGGCCGCCAGCCGTTTCCCGGGCCCGGTCTCGCCGTGCGCGTGCTCGGCGACCTCACCGCCGAGAAACTCCGCATCGTGCGCGACGCCGACGTGATCGTCATCGAGGAGATGAAGGCCGCGGACTGGTATTACAAGGTCTGGCAATCCTTCGCCGTGCTCCTGCCCTGCCGCAGCGTCGGCGTGATGGGCGACGAACGCACCTATGACTTCACGATTGCCCTGCGCATCGTGGAGAGCCAGGACGGCATGACCGCGAACTGGGTGCGCGTTCCCTACGAGCTGCTCGCGCGGATCTCGAGCCGCATCATCAACGAGGTGAAGGGCGTGAACCGCGTCGTCTACGACGTCTCGAGCAAACCGCCCGCCACGATCGAGTGGGAATAGTTTCTCGCGATCAATCCCTCTCCGCGGAGAGAAAGGAACATGGCCGCGCCGAGACCATCGGTGCCGTGGAGACGTCCAATGGTGAAACGGTCGCGGTCGACATGCGGGGCGACCCCGCCCCGGGAGGAAACTGATCTCCGGCAATTCCTTGTCGGCGCCGCGCGCAGTCGCTATGCGTGACGCCACCATGCATAGTGGAAGGGCCATTTATCCGGGCAGCTTCGATCCAGTCACCCGCGGCCACCTCGACGTCATTCAGCGAGCGCGAGCCATGTTCCCGCAGCTCATCGTCGCCGTCGCCCGCAACGAGCCCAAGGGCCCGCTCTTTTCCGCGGAAGAGCGCGCCCGCCTCATCCGGAAATCCCTGCCCGCCGACTCCGGCGTGCGCGTGGAAACCTTCGATCAGCTGCTCGTCGAGTTCGCGCAGCAGCAGGATACCTTCGTCGTCATTCGCGGCCTGCGCGCCGTTTCGGATTTCGAATTCGAGTTTCAGATGGCGCTCATGAACCGCCGGCTCGAGCCGCGGCTGGAAACGGTCTTCCTCACGCCACAGGAGGAGTTCACCTTCCTGAGTTCGCGCATCGTGAAGGAAGTCGCCCGACTCGGCGGCGACGTCACGCCCTTCGTGCCCGCGCACGTCGCCAGTTCTCTGAAAGAGAAGTTCGCGAAAGGTTGAGTCGGACGGCCAAAAAAACGAAAGCTCCCGGAATTTTCCGGATTTCCTGTTTTCCAGATTCCAATTTGTAGCGGAAACTCCCGAAGTCCGCTGCGTTCTCGCCTCAGCCCTTCCGCCGCAATGAAAATTCATCTTCGCCAGATTCCGCAGGACACCACCGTCCACCTCACCGACGAGCTCGATCCCGCCTTCCTCGAGCTCGATCCCGAGGAAGCCACTGCGATCACGCCGGTGCATTGCGCCCTCGATGTCGGCGTATCCGGCGGCGGATTATTCGCCACCGGCCGCATCACCGTCGGCATCCGGCTGACGTGCGTGAAATGCCTGAACGAGTTCGATACGACCTTCGTCGTGCCCGATTTCGCAGCCCAGGTGGAACTCGACGGTCGTGAATCCGTGGACTTGACCCCGGAGATTCGCGAAGATATTCTCCTCGTCTTGCCTACCCATCCGCGATGCGATGCGGACGGCAGGACCAAATGTCCCGCCACGTTCCGGAGCGCGCCCGCCGCGCCCTTGACCGAAGAAGTGGAACCCTCCACCTGGAGTGCGCTGGACCAAATCAAACCGAAGAAATAACCTAAACGCTTTCCAGTCATGGGAGTTCCGAAACGTAAAACCTCGAAAATGCGCCTGCGCACCCGCAAGGCGGCGAACCGCTGGCATGCTCCCAAGCTTGCCAAGTGCCCGCAATGCAGCGCCGCTGTGCTCAGCCACATCGCCTGCCCGTCCTGCGGCTACTACAAAGGCCGTCAGGTCCTCACGATCGAGGCTCACTAACATTTTTTCCCGCTGTTCCCAAGTCTATGAGGGTGGCCCTCGACGCCATGGGGGGAGATTTCGCCCCCAAGAATGCCATTGCCGGTGCGGCCATGGCGCTCCGCGAGCTCAAGGACCTCAAAAAGCTTTATCTGACCGGAGATGAAGCACAGCTCACTCGTGAGCTGAAGGCGAACAAGTGCAACGACCGGCGCATTGAGATCGTCCATACGACGCAGGTCGTGGAGATGACCGATCACGCCGTCGAGGCCGTCCGGAAAAAGAAGGACTCTTCGGTCAATCGCGCCGTCGACATCGTCAAGAGGGGCGATGCTGACGCCGTCGTGAGCGCCGGGCACACAGGGGCGATGGTCGCCTCGTGCACGATCAAACTCCGCACCCTCAAGGGCGTGGAGCGGCCCGGTATTGCCAGTTACCTGCCCACCGAGCACAACGTCTGCGTCCTCATCGACGCCGGCGCGAACGTGGACGCCCGCCCGATCCACATGCTCCAGTATGCGATCATGGGCACCGTCGTTTCGGAACTGGTGCTCGGGCAGAAGAATCCCTCCGTCGGCCTCATGTCGATCGGCGGCGAGGACCAGAAGGGCAACGAATTCACGAAGGAAATCTTCAAGCTGCTCAAGGCGAGCAAGCTGAACTTTCGCGGCAACGTCGAAGGCCACGATCTGTTCGAGCGCCCCGTCGAGGTCGTCCTCTGCGATGGGTTCGTCGGCAACGTCGTGCTGAAGACCTGCGAGGCGACCGCCAGCGCGGTTTTCAGCTGGCTCAAGCGTGAGCTGATGGCAAATCCCAAGCGCAAGGCCGGCGCCATGCTGGCGCAGAACGCGTTTCGCGCGATTCGCAACAAGACGAACTACGAGACCTACGGCGGCAGTCCGCTCGTCGGCGTCGACGGCATCGCCATCATTGCCCACGGCGCCAGCAGCCCGCTCGCGATGAAGAACGCGATTCGCGTCGCCTGCGAACTCATCGAGAAAAAGATCAACCCCCGCATCGTCGAGGCCATCCAGCAGTTTAATGAAAAAGTCTCCGCGGACGCGGTCCCAGCAGCCTAACCGCACCGTCTCCATCATCGGCACGGGCAGTTACGTGCCCGAGCGCGTCGTCACCAACGCCGACCTCGAGAAGCTCGTCGAAACGAGCGATGAATGGATCACCAGCCGGACCGGCATCAAGGAGCGTCGCATCGCCGCCGCGCAGGAGCACACCAGCCACATGGCGGCAAAGGCCGCCGAGCGGGCGATGGAGCAGGCCGGCGTCACCGCCGAGGAGATCGATCTCATCATCATCGGCACGATCACGCCGGACACCTTTACACCCGCCACCGCCTGCCACGTGCAGCGCATCCTTGGCGCGAAAAACGCCGCCTGTTTCGACATCTCGGCCGCCTGCTCCGGCTTTCTCTACGCCGTGGAGATCGCCCAGCAGTTCATCGCGAATCACACCTGCAACACCGTTCTCGTGATCGGTGCCGACAAGCTGAGCACGATCATGGACTGGCAGGATCGCAACACCTGCGTGCTCTTTGGCGACGGCGCCGGCGCCGCGGTTCTTCGCTATCGAGCGGGGTCGCACGGCGTCATCACGACCTACATGGCCAGCGACGGCAACTACGGCGACATCCTGCATGTTCCGGGCGGCGGCTGCGCCATCCCGACCACGCCGGAAAACGCCAGCCAGAAGCTGAGCACTCTCAAGATGAACGGCCGCGAGACATTCAAGCAGGCCGTCCTCTCGATGGGCGCCGCGGCGACGAAGGCGCTCGAACAATCCGGCCTCACGCCGGACGACCTCACCTGCATCATTCCCCACCAGGCGAACATGCGCATCATCGAAGCGCTCGCCGACCGGATGAAACTTCCGCTCGAGAAATTCCACGTGAATCTCGACCGTTACGGCAACACCTCCGCGGCCGCCGTGGCCATCGCCCTCGATGAAGCCAATCGCGGAGGCCGCTTCGTGGAAGGCGACTACATCCTTCTCGTCGTTTTCGGAGGCGGCCTCACTTACGCAAGCAGCGTCATCCAGTGGTAGGCCCCGGCTGACGGGGCCATTGCAATTTTGCCGGCGTTGTCCGAAGATCATGGCCCCGCCATGAGATTCAGCCTGCGAGCCAAGATTCTCAGCCTTGCCGCGCTCGCCGGCGTGCTGTCGCTGCTCGCCGCGGTCGTCGTCATCTGGTCGATCGGCTATCGTCAGCGAGTCGTCGAGCAGGGTTCCCGGTTCCAAAGCGAGGCCGGCCACGTGGCCAACACGCTGCACCTCCTCGTCGACCAGGAAATCAGCAGCCTCGAAGAACTGCTCGTCCTCGGCAACATCGCCGGCGACCTCTCCCGCATCGCCCCGGGCTCCAATGCCGGCGTCGATGTCGCCAGGCTCGACAAGGCGTGGGCGAACCTGCCGCTGTCCGCTCCCGAGATCTCCACCGTCCTTCAGAACGATCTCTCGGTGGCCCTGCGCCGGTTTCAAAGCACCAATCCCTCCTTCGCCGAGATCCTTGTCACCGACGAGCACGGCCGGCTGATCGCCGCGACGGGAAAGGCGAGCGACTACGACCAGTCCGACGAAGACTGGTGGCGGCAGGCCATGGCGCTCCGCGCCGGGCGGGCGCTTCTCACGGGGCTCGATTACGATGAAAGCGCGGGCGTTTTCTCCCTCGATATCTCGATCCCGATTCCCTCCGCCAACGCAGGCAGCCCGTCCGGGGTGATGAAGGCCGTTCTGAATATCTCGCCCATTTTCGCGAGCATTCCGGTGTTTTCCCCGCAATCCGGCGTCACCAGCTCCGTGGTGCGCCCCGACGGCGACATTCTCCTGCGCGCTTCCGAGCACGCTCCCCAACCCTCCGGCGATCGGATTCTTCCAAAGGCCATGGAGCAGCTCCAGTCCGCATCCTCCGGCTGGTTCGTTGGCCCCCTTCGCGATAACGTCACCAAAATGGTCGGCTTTGCCTCGGTGCATCTCTCCGGCATCGTCAACGCCGAGGGCGCCGCCCAGGGACCCGCCATCTATCTCGTCATCGAAGAGCCCGCCCGCGCTCTGCTCAGACCCGTTCTGCAGCGCACCCTCATCACTCTCGGCGTGGGTTCCATCTTTATCATTGGTTGCGTGCTCACGGGCGTCTGGCTCATCCAGCGCAACCTGCTCACGCCCATTGAAATTCTTCGCACCGCCGCTGCGGCGATCACGACCACAGCCAGCCGCCCCGCCGTGCAATCCACGCCGATCCTTCAGGATTCCTTCCGTCGCATTTCCACCATCCGCACCCGCGACGAAATGCAGGAACTCGCGCAGGACTTCTCCACCATGGCCGGGCGGTTACTCAATTACCAAAGTGATCTCCGGCGCGAGATCGGCACGAAGACGGCGGAAATTCAGCGCGATCTCGATCTTGCCCGCGACTTCCAGCAGGCCTTCCTTCCGCACGCCTATCCCCGCGTGCCCGCCGTCAGTGCACCGGGCGCTCTTTCGCTGAACTTCTGCCACATCTACCAGGCAGCCTCCACCGTGGGCGGCGACTTCCTCGATGTGGTTCAGCTCAACGACCATTGCGCCGGCGTCCTCATCGCCGACGTCATGGGACACGGCACCCGCTCCGCTCTTGTCACCGCCATCCTCCGCACGATCCTTCACGGCCTCGCGACCCGCACCGAAGATCCCGCCCAGTTCCTCGGCCTGCTCAACCAGCGCTTCCACGACATCCTCAAGGAAACCGACGAGCTCATCTTCGTTTCCGTCTGCTACGTCATCCTCGACACGCAGGCGCAGACCGTGCGTTGCGCCTCCGCCGGTCATCCGAGTCCGCTCGTCGCCAATCGCGGCACCCGTGAGCTCACCGCGCTGTTCGAAATCCTCCGCCACAATCCCGCCCTCGGCCTCTATTCCGACAGCCAATACGAGGTCTTCGCCCGGCCGCTGCGCGACGGCGACGTCCTGCTGCTTTTCACCGACGGCGTCATCGAGGCCATGAACCCCTCCGACGAAGATTTCGGAATTACCCGACTGGAAGCGGCCGTGCGCGAGAATCTCGACGCCGACCTCCCCTCTCTCACGAAGTCCCTGCTCGACCGCGTGCTCGCCTTCACCGACACCCAGCCCCCCACCGACGACATTTGCCTGCTCGCCGCCGAGGCTGTCGCCTCGGTGCGGGTGCGCACCCCGTCACCGGATTCCCGCTAGTTCGCCGCTTCCGCCCAAGGATTTGCATTTGCTGCGGACAGAGGGCGGGATAACGTGACGGACATCACCACTCCATGAAAACCCGGGTGCTTCTCTTCGCTGCCGCGCTCCTTCTTGTCTCCATCACCGCCTCGCAGGCGGGCGGACGCTGCGGTCCCGGCTGGGGCGGCGGCCCTCGATTTTACGGCGGTTGGGGCTGGGGCGGTGGCTACTGCGGCCCGGCGTTCGGCGTCGCCTTTGCGGCGCCCGTCGTCGTTTACCGACCCGCTCCGGTCTACTACTACGCCGCGCCCGTCTACGTCGCCAGTCAGGCCTCACTCGTCCGGGCCCAGGCGCAACTTTCCCGCCTCGGCTATTACCGCGGCGAGGTCGACGGCTCCTTCGGCCCGCTCACGAGCAGCGCCCTGCGCCGCTATCAGGCCGACTACGGCCTCCCCATCACCGGTCGACTCGACCGCGCGACGCTCGACACGCTGGGCGCCTGAACATGCTCAAGTTCTACGCCTACGCGAAGTGCGACACCTGCCGAAAGGCGCTGAAGTTTCTGCGGTCAACCGAGATCGCCTTTGAGGAAATCGCCATTCGCGAGACGCCGCCCACGAAGCCCGAGTTCCGCGCCATGCTCGCCGCGCACGACGGCCAACTTCGCAAGCTCTTCAACACCTCCGGCGGCGACTACAAGGCCCTGGGCTTGTCCGCAAAACTTCCCGGCCTCGATGTCGAGGAAGCTCTCGACCTGCTCGCCGGGAACGGGAACCTCGTGAAACGTCCGTTTGCCCTCAGCGACGACGTTCACCTCGTCGGATTCGACGAGGCGCGCTGGCGCGCGGCGCTGGCGTGATCGAGCGCGGGCTTTTTCTTCTCAAGGCCTCCCGCCCGGGCCTGTGGTTTCAGACGCTCTGGCTTTACACGCTTCCCCTCGCGACCTCGCATCGCGTGGGCGACGCCGCCTTCTGGCTCGGCTTCGCCTTCGTCCTGCTCCCGCTCAACCTCCTCGTCTACGGCTGGAACGATCTGGTCGATCGCGAGACCGACGCGATCAATCCCCGGAAGGATAGCTATCTTTTCGGTGCGCGCGGCACGCCGGCGCAACTCGCGACTCTGCCGCTCGCCATCGCGGCCATCAACGCCCCGTTCTTCCTCGTCTTCGTGATCCTGCGAGGCGGCATCATGGCCGCCATCCTCGCCGGCATGGTGCTCACGGTTGCGCTCTACAATCTCCCGCGGCACGGATTGCGCGGCCGTCCTCCGCTCGAGCTGCTCAACCAGTTCGGCTACCTGCTCATTCTCCCGTTCGCGATCGTTCTGAACGATGTTCCCCCGCTTCCCTGGCAATCCGTCGCCTACCTCGCGCTATTCTGCACCCACGCCCATCTCATGGGCGAGATCATGGACGTCACTCCCGATCGTGAGGCTGGCCGCCGCACCACCGCGACCGTTCTCGGCATCATCCCGGTCAAACTCATCTGCCTGGTCCTCGTTCTCGCGGAGGCGTTCCTCCTGTGGATCGTCTTTCGTGATCACGTCCTCGGCACCTTCCTCCTGCTCGGCGCGGGCTGGCTCGTCTTCGATCTGTTCGCCTTCCGCGATCGCTCGTATTCCCAAAGCCAGTTCCTGCTCTTCGGCGCGGGACTCAACCTCTCCGGCTTTGCGAGCATGGCGTGGGTCTGGGCCACCGGCACCCTCACCCGTCTGCCTTGACCCGGCCGCAGTTGCGCCAACTTCGCCGTCGCGTCGCCGCGATCTCTGCGCGACATTAGCTCCATGCTCATCGACACCCACGCGCACCTTGACTACCCCGACTTTGCGGACGATCTCGACGGCGTGATCGCCCGGGCTCGCGAGGCCGGCGTCACCCGCATCATCACCATCGGCACCGGCGTCGAGAGCAGCCGTCGCGCCGTCGCGCTGGCCGAGCGTTTCGACAATATCTTCGCCGTCGTGGGTCTCCATCCCACGAACGTCCTCGACGAGCCCGGAGACTTCCTTCCCGCGCTGCGCGAACTCGCCGCCCACCCGAAAGTTGCCGCCATTGGCGAGACCGGCCTCGATTACCACCGCCTCCCGAGCGAATCCCTCACGACCTCTCCCGCCATCGCCGCGATGCAGGCCGAGGTTCCCGAAGACGCGCAGGCCGCCGTGATGGACGGCGCCTACAAGGCCGCCCAGGCCGACGCCTTTCGCGCCCAGCTCGACCTCGCCGCGGAACTCGGCCTGAACGTCGTGATCCACCAGCGTAGCGCGTGGGACGACACGATCGAGCTCCTCCGCCCCTACACCGGCCGCCTGCGCGGCGTCTTCCATTGCTTCGGAAATCTGCCCGAGCAGGCCGCGGAGATCGCCGCCATGGGGCATCTCGTCTCCTTCACCGGCATTATCACATTCAAGAATGCCGCCCTCGTGCGCGAGGTCGCCGCCGCCGCGCCGGCCGATGGCTACATGGTCGAGACCGACTGCCCGTATCTCGCGCCCGTCCCGCACCGCGGCTCGCGCTGCGAACCGGCGCACACCCGGCTCGTCGCCGAAAAAGTCGCCGAGGTCCGCGGCATCTCGCTCGAGGAACTTGCCACCGTCACCACCCGCACGGCCGAGGCATTTTTCCGTCTTCGCTAAACCCGCGACAGAACTGCTCGCCGCCTCGCAAATTTTCGGCCAGCATCCGCTCATGAAGCTGCTCGGCATCGACATTGGAGGCACCGGCATCAAAGGCGCGCCGGTGGACGTGGAAACCGGCACCCTCCTCGCAGAACGCTTCCGAATTCCCACGCCGCAGCCCTCGCTGCCAAACGCCGTCGCCGACGTCGTCGGCCAGATCGCCGCGCATTTCGATTACCAAGGCCCGACCGGCGTCACCTTCCCCGCCATCGTCAAGAAAGGCGTCATTTTCTCGGCCGCGAACGTCGATAAATCCTGGATCGGCACCAACGCAAACGAACTTTTTTCCTCGCACGTGGGCGGTCCGGCGGAAGTCGTGAACGACGCCGATGCCGCAGGCATTGCGGAGATGCGCTTCGGCGCCGGGCGCGATCGCGGGGGCGTCGTCATCATGCTCACGCTCGGCACCGGCATCGGCTCTGCCATTTTCCTCGACGGCAAACTCCTGCCGAACTCGGAATTTGGTCACCTCAAGATGCGCGGCAAGGACGCCGAGAAACGCTGCTCGGAAAAAGTGCGCGAGGACAAGAAGCTCACGTGGAAAGCCTGGTCGAAGCACTTCAGCCAGTATCTCAACGAGCTCGAGCTCCTCTTCTCGCCCGACCTTTTCATCATCGGCGGCGGCGCAAGCAAGAAGGCCTCGAAATTTCTGCCCTTCCTCACGACGAAGACCGAGGTGCTCATCGTCCCGGCGCAGATGCAGAACGAAGCCGGCATCATCGGCGCTGCCTATCTCGCCCGGCACCTCGTCTGATTTTGCGCGACCATGCCGACGTTTGACATCGTCTCCGAAGTGGACCGCATGGAGGTGAAGAACGCCCTCGACCACGCCACGAAGGAACTCTCGAACCGCTTCGACTTCAAGGGCGTGAAGGCGACGATCGAACTCGATCCCAAGAGCGGCTCGATCAAGCTCACGACCGACGACGGCGAGCACATGAAGCCGCTGCGCACGATCGTCATGGAGAAGCTCGCCAAGCGCGGCGTCGACCTGCGCAACGTCGAGGCCAAGGATGCCGACATCTCGCCGCTCGGCCATTCTCGCCAGGAACTCGCCATCAAGCAGGGCCTCGACGGCGACAAGGCCAGGACGATCACCCAGGCCATCAAGGCCCAGGGCTGGAAGGTGCAGGCGTCTTTGCAGGATCGAAAAATCCGCGTGACCGGCGCCAAACGCGACGACCTCCAGAAGGTGATCGGGTTTCTTCGCAGCGGCGACTACGGCGTCGCGCTGGCGTTCGAAAACTTCCGCGACTGATCGACGGCCGCCCGCCGCACGAACCCGATTGCGCCCGTGGCGACACACGCCAGCGCGAGGATCTGATAGCCGGTGAGCCCGCCAAACGCGCGCGGCGTGTCGCGGACAAATTCGTGCAGGAAGCGAAACGTTCCGTAGGCGATGAGGTAGAGGTGAAAATGCTGGCCTGGCAAAATCCCCCGTCGTCGCATTCCGAAAAAAATCCCGGCCGCGAGAAGATTGAAGCCAATTTCCATCGGCACCGCCGGCCAGCGCAGAATGCTGGCGCGATCCGGCAGCGCACAGACCCCATTCCACGGCGCCCCCAGACAACAGCCGGCGCGCAAACAGCCAATGCGCCCGAGCGCAATGCCGAGAGGGACCACCGTGGCAAACCAATCGCCAGTCGGCGCCTGGTAGCCGAGCGCGCGCTTGAGAATCTCCACGGTGAAGTAGCCGCCGAGCAGCCCCCCCAGAATGGTTTTGCCGGTGACGAGGGCGAGCCAGAACTGCGACGCGCCGAGCATTTGCCAGCCTTCCGCAAAGAACCAGCCGAGCTTCGCACCGGCGAGGGCTCCGAACAACGCACCGAGGTAAAGCAGGAAGAGCCGATGATCGCGACGCGCCAGGCGAAACCAGAACCAGCCGGAGAGAGAGATCGCGGCAAGCAGAGCCACGGAATACGCGTTCACGGCGCGCAGCAGGTGCCGGGGAAGCCCGAGTAGTAGCGGCAGAAGGAGTCGAGTTTGCCATCCTCGCGGATGACGTGCGTGCAGCAGCGATCGATGCGGTCCTGATCCCACGTAAAGGCGTCCATGAACGGCTTCACGAACAGGCGGAAGGCATTGGACTCATCGAGCTCGAACTGGCGCAGCAAATCTCCCAGCGGCTCGTTCTCACAGCCGCAGCGCGTGAGGTCCTCGAGCGAATAGCGCACCTTGTCGCGAAGAAAATCCTGCACGGCGTGAAAATCCACGAACTCGCTCACCGAGCGCACTTCGCCCTCGAGCCGGAGGAGATAGCCGATCGTGGCGCAATTGGGATCGCCGCACGGCAGCGGCGTGAAGTCCGAGGGGCCGAGCTTTCCGCCGGAGTGCTCGATGAGCGACAGGATCACGTCCGCCGTATTGATCGGCTCGTGCGTGGCGGCCTCGATCACGGAACGGCGGCCGCTCGTGAAGAACGGTTGGTAGCTGACGCCGCGCACGTGCGGATAGCGCAGGCCGAATTCCGCGGTCGCCCAAAGGTTGCCAAGGTTGGCGCGCGTGACCGTCATGGCCAGCGTGACCGGGAGCCCGATCGCCTCGCAGCGTTCCAGCGCCCGCTCCCGCAAGGCCCGGAGATCCGCACCGCGCAATTCCCGCTGGCCGTCGGCAAGCGTGCCATCGAACTGAAGATAGACCTGGATGTGCTTCCTCGCGGCGGCTTCGGCCATGCCGGCGAGAAACTCGTCGTCACGCGCGAGGCGCACGCCATTCGTATTCACCAGCACATAGCGAATACCGGGATGCGCCTGCGCCCAGGCGAGAAGTTCGAGGAATTGCGGATGGAGCGTGGGCTCGCCACCGGAAAGCTGAAGAATGTCGATCTCGCCTTTCCGGGCGATCACCCCCTCGATGCGCGCCTTGATCTTCTCGAGGGGAGCGGCCTTCACGGCACTCTCGTGCGGCGAGTCCGCATAGCACACGGGGCAGGCGAGATTGCAGGACTCGACAATTTCGATGAGCGCGAGACAGGTGGCGAGCTTCTCGAACGGCCCCTCGCCGCGCCCGGAGGCATTGCGGCCGAGCGTGCCGGGATTGCCGTCATCGGAGGCGCAGCACGCGGAGCCGGGCGAGCAGCACGAGTTTTCGGGATCGCCCTGCGCAAGCCAGTAAAAACGGGCGTCGGTGGCGATGCGAGTTTCCGTCACGCCGTGCTCATCGCATCTGCGGCGCATGAAAACGGCACCGTCACGGCGAACGACGACCGCCGGGCAATCCGCGAGGCATACCGGGCAGCGGCCCCGGGTGCGCTTGAGTTCGGTCAGAACCGGAATGGGGATCGGAGCGCTCATCCGTGAACGGCGAGGACGAACGTGCATCCCCCCACTCCGACCACGAGGTGCACGAGCAACATCCCGAAGGCCATCGCGATGGCAATCATCACGCGGTTCAGGGGATGGACGGCGAGAACCATGGCGACCGCGAAGGCCAGGCCGAGCAGGAGCGCGACATACATCACGAGCGCCACTCCGATTCCGTCGCCGTTCGACCAGATGACCACCGGAATCGCCAGCAGCGGGAGGAAGAAGAGCGCCAGGAGGCGGAGCAGCAGAGGCCGTCGGGAATTCTCGGGCATGGGGAATGCCTAGCGAATCGCCGCCCAAACGAAAAGCTCCGCGCGTGGCCGCTCGCTCGAGCGCCAGCCGGCCGCGCGCGGGAATCAGGCCGCGATCCGGTCGCCGGGCTCGGCGATCTCCCGAAAGCGGAACCGCTCGTGGTATTTTCCGTCGTTGTGCTTGCGACAGCACTTGATGCAGGCGACGCGCGATTTCACGGCGCGCACGCGGGCCATCACGGTGAGGCACTCGGGGCACTGGTAGAAAAACCGGCGCGTCATCCGACGGGATTTGAAAGGGAGCTCGTGGCAGCGCTTTTCGTCGGGAATTCCGAGATCGGCGCAGGCCTGCTGCCACTCCGGTCCGTGTGCCGTGATCCGGCGACGACCGGCCCGTGCATGGGCGACGAGGTGCGCCAGTTCGTGGCGCAGGGTGCGTTGCACTTCCCCGGCGGAAATTTCGATGAGCTTCGGATTCAGGATCACTCGTTTCGTGCGGAAACAGGCGACGCCGGCCGTGGTGCGCATGCGGGGATTCCAGAGCACGGAGAGTTCCTTCGCGAGGCGGTGGCAGCCGACGCGTTTCACGAGCATGCGGGCGACTTCTTCGAGAATGGGGTCGCGGCGCAGAGCGGTCTCCGTGCGGGCACGCTGGCGCGGCGCAATGGCCGCCGCGGTAAGCCGGGGCAGCAGATTGATCTGCCGCAGGAGGTCGCGGCCGAAATTGAAGGCAAGCTGGCGGGGTGCGGGACTCATGCTTCTTGCGTGGGTTGGGTCAGTTTTTGTCGTTCGAGCACTCGGGCGAGCGCGGTCAGCGCCGCTTCAATTTCAGCGCCGGTCGTCGATTTGCCCAATGAAAATCTTACCGTAGCCTGAGCGATCTTTTCCGGCACCCCCATGGCCAGCAAAACGTGCGACGGCTGGACGGAACCGACCATGCAGGCGGACCCGCTGGAAACGCTCACCCCCTCCATGTCCAGCCCGATGAGCAGCGTCTCCCCGTCGGCCCCCGGAAAGCTGACGCTCAACGTGTTAGCCAAAGTTTGCTCGGGATCGCCGTTGCGGACGGCGGTCGGAAATTCGGTGCGAATTCCCTCCCAAAGCCAGTCGCGCAACTCCCGCTGGCGATCCTGCTCGACGTCGACGCTGGCGACCGCGGCCTCGGCGGCGGCGGCCAGACCGGCGATGGCGGCCACGTTTTCCGTCCCGGGACGGCGCTGGTTTTCGTGGGCGCCGCCGTGGTGAAGGGTCGTCAGCGGCAATCCGGCCCGTAAAAACAGCGCGCCCACACCCTTCGGCCCATAAAATTTGTGGGCCGCCAGGGAAATGGCGGCGACGCCCATCTCGTAAGGGCGGACGGTTTCCTTGCCGAAGGACTGCACCATGTCGCTGTGGAAGAGCACGTTGCGTTCCCGGCAGATGGCGGAAAGCTCCGCAATTGGCTGCAGGGTGCCCGTCTCGTTGTTGGCAGACATCACGGAGGCGAGCGTGGTGTCCGGGCGAATGGTGGCCGCAAACTCCTCGGGATCGACCCGGCCGGCGCGATCGACGGGCAGGATCGTGAGTTCGAAGCCGTGGCGCTGCCGAAGAAACTCCATCGCATGAAGGACGGCGTGGTGCTCGGTCGCCACGGTGATGAGATGCCGACCGACGCCTTCATGGGCCAGCGCGAGCCCGATAAGGGCAAGATTCACGGATTCCGTGCCGCCGCTGGTAAAAATGATCTCGTGCGGACGTCCCCCGACGAGGGCGGCGAGCCGGTCGCGGGCATCATCGATCGCCGCTCGAGCGCGCCGGCCCGGGGCATGGATGCTCGACGGATTCCCGAACTCTTCGCGCAGAAACGGCAGCATCGCCTCGAGGGCCTCGGGGCCCAGCGGCGTGGACGCATTGTAATCTAGATAACCCATTCCAATGCGGCGTCGGCCCCCGGGGAATTGCGCTTCGGAAGAATCTTCAGCTGGGTTTCTTCGTAAAAGACGAGCGAGCGGGCCGGCACGCTGTGGGTGAGAAAGACGTTTGCGCCGATGGTGCTGTCCGTGCCGATGACGGTATCGGCGCCCATGATCGTCGCCCCGGCATACACCGTAACCTCGTCGTGCAGGGTCGGGTGACGGCGCTTGCCCTTCAGGGCCTGACCGCCGGCAAGGGAACGCCCGATCAAGGCGACGCCCTGGTAAAGCTTCACGCGATTGCCGATCACGCTCGTTTCGCCGACCACTACGCCCGTGCCGTGATCGATGAAGAAATGCGTGCCGATT
The DNA here is from genome assembly GCA_036569045.1 of Chthoniobacterales bacterium. NCBI lineage: Bacteria > Pseudomonadati > Verrucomicrobiota > Spartobacteria > Chthoniobacterales > Chthoniobacterales bacterium. The sequence goes on from DATCRI010000077.1 coordinate 63,723, forward strand.
TGCGCGCCGGGGTGGATGTCGATGCCGGTGCGCGAGTGCGCCCATTCGGTCATCATGCGCGGCAGCAGCGGCACCCCGGCCTTGTAGAGCCGATGGGCAGACCGCTGGATGGCCACCGCCTCGAGGCCGGGATACGAAAGCACGATCTCCTCGAGGGACAGTGCGGCAGGATCTCCCTCGAAGGCAGCCTCGATATCGGTGCGTAAAAGCTCGCGAATGGCGGGCAGCGCCTCGAGAAACCCGGTGAGGATCTCCTGGGCTCGGGATTGCGGGCACTCCGGCTCGGTCGTGCGCAGACTGCGGCAAATCTGGTCCTCCATGCGGTCGGCAAGGCTCGCGATGCGCGTCCCCGTCAATTCTGCGAGAAAATCGGGGTGGATGGGCTCCTCGTCGTGGAATCCGGGAAAGAGCAGCTGCAGAAGATCCTCGCAGATCGAGGCAATGGCGCGGGTCGAGGGCAGGTTGAGGCCGTCGGTGTTGTTCATCCCGCCGACAGTCTCGTAGGACGCGAGGAGATCCCGCGCGACCCGTTTCAGAGTGCTTTCCATTGCGGGCCGAAAATAGGCGCCAGGCGCCGGGGTGTCGAGGATCACGCTCCAGGCACGGCCCCGTCGCCGATGTGGCAACGGGTGGCGCGAGTCTCGACGCCGGTGCGCTGGCGGTAAGTGGAAATGATTTTTTCCTCCACGCGAGTCGCCGCCGCAGAATCCACCGCCGCCACGATCGCGCCGCCAAATCCACCGCCGGTGAGTCGCGCACCATGCACGCCAGGCTGGAGCTGAGCGAGCGCCACGAGGAGATCGAGCTCCGGCGTGCTGTTCTCGAAATTCACCCGCGAGCTCTCGTGCGACGCAGCCATCAATCGCCCGAAAGCCGCGATATCTCCCGATCGGAGATGCTCCACCGCCGCGAAAACGCGCTCGTTCTCGCCGATCACATGGGCCGCGCGCCGGCCGACGACATCCGGGAGGTTTGCCGCCGCAAGCTGCGCGGACGTGGCGTCGCGCAGCGCCGGCACGCCCAGGAGCCGGGCCGCCTCGAAGCATTCGGCGCGACGTTCGTCATATTCTCCGCCGGTGAGCGCATGCGGCACTCCCGATTGCACGACGAGCAGTTCGATGCCTTCGGGAAAGGGAATGCGCTCCACGGTTTCCGCCCGGCAATCCAGATAAATGGCGTGCTGCTTCTGGCCGAACACCGAAGAAACCTGGTCGAGGAGACCGCAGCCGACGCCGACGAATTCATTCTCCGCGCGCCGCCCGAGCTTCGCGATCTCCAGCGGAGTCATCTCGAGTTTGAAAAGATCCTTCAGGAAGACCGCGGTCGCGATTTCCATCGCCGCGGAGCTGGAAAGGCCCGTGCCCACCGGAAGCGTCGCCGAGAATTCCGCCTTGAAGCCGCCGATCTCGACGCCGCTGGCGCGCAGAGTCGCGACGATGCCGAGCGGATAATCGCTCCAGGCGCCCGCACGCTTCAGCGGCTTGCCCGCCGGAATCTTCACCTCCGGAAACCCCGCGCTCGCCAGGGAGATCGCGCCATCCTCCGTGCGCTCGCCCTTCACCGTCACGCCCAGATCGAGCGCCGCGGAGAGGACGACGCCTTCATTGTAATCCGTGTGATTTCCGAGCAGTTCGACTCGGCCGGGAGCAAACGCAGTAAACATAAAGTCCGCGAGGCTAGAACGACATCCGCCCGGCGACCAAGTCCGATTGTTCGCAGGGCGATCTTTTCTTGCGACAACCCGGCCACTTTGCGACCCTCAAGCGAACCTCATCCGAAAGGAATCTTACCCATGTCCGAAAGCACCAACGAAGAGTCCGTCACGGATCCCGTGAACACCGCCAACGAAAAGTTCGAAAGCGGGACCGCCCATGCCAAGGCCGCCCTCGAGGAAACCACCGCCGCCGCGAAGGAAGTCTTCGAAACCGGCAAGAAGCGCGCCCAGACTGCCGTTGCCGCCAGCCGCGAGCATCTCACCCATGCGGCCAAGGACATCGGCGAAGCCGCCGGCGCCAAATATCAGGATCTCCGCACCCAGGCCACGATCAAGGCCGAGGAATACAAGGGCAAAGCCCAGCAGGCCTACTCCGGCGCTGCGGCCAAGGCCCAGAATCTCCAGGGCGATACCGAGCAATACATCCGGGACAATCCGCTTCAGGCGGTCGGAATTGCCGCGGCAGCGGGCTTTCTGATCGGCCTCATCATGCGCCGATAGGCGCCGTTACCCTGACCTCGACGTCCGGATGACTCATCCTGCTTCACCCGGGCCCGCTGGCGCGGAAACGCGCGGCGTCGTCGCCCAGGCGATGCGGCTCTTCAGTTCGCTCACGCGTCATCTTCAATCCCTCGTCGCCCTCGCGGGCCTCGAGGGGCGTGAAGCGGTCGGCCTGTATGTGCGCGCCGCCATTGCTCTCGGCGTGGCTCTCTTCTGCGCCGCCTTCGGCTACGTTTTTCTGATTCTCGCCGTGGCCTTCGCCCTCGATCGCTTCCTTCACGTCGATTGGATCTGGATCGCGTCGGGATTTGCCGTTCTGCATCTCCTCGGTGCCGCGATCGCCGGCTTCCTCACGAAAAAATTCTTCACCACGCCCGTCTTCCGCGGCACTGCGGAGGAAATCCGCCGCGATGTGGCCGCCCTGCACAGCGCCGGCGCCACGACTGGCACTCAACCTCCTCTGATGTAATGACCGCCGACGACCTCCGCCAGGAAATCGCCGCAAGCCGGCGCGCCATTCAGGCCGACTACGTGGGCCTGCGCTACGAACTCGACTTCGCCACGAAGGCAAAGCGCGCCGTCGTCGAACACCCCGGCCGCTGGCTCGGCGGCGCCGCCCTTTTCGGTTACCTCCTTTCCGGTCGCCGGCACAAAAAGCCAGCCAAGGCGCGCCACAAGAAGGATGAAGCCGAACCCGTCAAGCGGCTTACCATTGTCGGCGTCATCCTCACCGCCGCCCGCATTTTGTTCCCGGTCGTGAGGCCTGCCCTCACATCTTTCGCGCTCCGCAAGATCTCGGACTACGCAGGCCGCCGGTAGTAGCCGTCCGGCCCGGCGGAATCGAAACGGATTGCCAGAGGCCGCATTTCCGCGGAATTTCTTGGCTTTCCCGCCTTCGTCGTCTTTCTTCACCGCCGCCTCATGTCCAGCCAGTCCCATGCTCCCTTTTCTTCGCCCGGCTCCGGAGCTCCCATGACTGAGGGGCCGCAAAAGAGCGTGGGGGTAATCGGTGGCGGCCCCGCCGGACTGACCGCAGCCTATCTGCTCGCGAAGGCCGGCGTCGCCGTGACGGTTTACGAAGCCGATCCGGAATACGTTGGCGGCATTTCCCGCACGGCGCGCTACAAGGGTTTTCACTTCGACATCGGCGGCCACCGCTTCTTCTCCAAATCGCAGGAAGTCGAAGATTTCTGGGACGAGATTCTGCCCGACGACATGCTCGTCCGCCCGCGCTCGTCCCGCATCTACTACCGCCGCAAGTTCTTCTCCTACCCGCTGCGTCCCTTCGAGGCGCTCATGAATCTCGGCATCTTCGAGTCGATTCTCTGTGGGCTCTCCTACGCGAAGGCCCAGGTTTTTCCGGTAAAAAACCCGCGCAACTTCGAGCAATGGGTCAGCAACCAGTTCGGCCAGCGCCTGTTTCGGATTTTCTTCAAGACCTACACCGAAAAGGTATGGGGAATGCGCTGCGAGGACATCTCCGCCGACTGGGCCGCCCAGCGCATCAAGGGGCTTTCGCTCGGCAAAGCCGTGTTGAGCGCGCTGCTTCCCAAGCCGAAGAGCGCCGACCGCGGAGCCGTCGTCAAAACGCTCATCAACACGTTCCGCTATCCGCGCAAGGGCCCCGGCATGATGTGGGAAGCCTGCGCCGCGAAGATCGAAGCCCTCGGCGGCAGGGTCGTGATGGGCCGCCGCGTCACCGCCCTCACGCAGGAACCCGGCAGCACGCGCTGGGCGCTTATTACCGAGGACGCCGACGGCCAGAGCGAGACCGCCACGTTCGACCACGCCATCTCGACCACCCCCATTCGCACGCTGGCCCGATTGATCTCCCCCGCGCTGACCGCGCCAACCCTCGAGGCCGCGGCTTCGCTGAAATATCGCGACTTCCTCACCGTCGTCCTCATCCTCAAGTCTAAGGCGTCGTTCGACGATAACTGGATCTACATCCACGAGCCCGGTGTGAAGGTCGGCCGCATCCAGAACTTCCGCTCGTGGTCGCCCGAGATGGTGCCCGACCCGAATGTCTCCTGCCTCGGCCTCGAATACTTCTGTTTCGAGGGAGACCAGCTCTGGAACTCCACCGACGAGGAACTCATCTCCCTCGGCAAGCGCGAGATGGAGTCGCTCGGCCTCGCCCGTGCGTCGGAGATCGTCGATGGCTGCATCGTGCGCCAGCCAAAGGCCTATCCGGTCTATGACGACCAATACGCCGCGCACGTGGCGACGATTCGCGCCGAACTCGACGCCCGTTTCCCCACGCTCCACCTCGCCGGCCGCAACGGCCTCCACAAATACAACAACCAGGACCACTCGATGATGACCGCCATGCTCGGCGCGAAAAACATCCTCGCGGGCAAAAAGGTTTACGACGTGTGGGAGGTCAACGAAGACGCCGAATACCACGAAGGCGGCTCCGCCGGCTCGCAGTCCGTGAGCGGCCTTCGCCAGACGCCCACTCGCGTCGTCGCCGAGTGAACGCTCGAGTCGGCACCGCGCTCTTCTTCGCCGCCGCGCTCGTCGGCATGATCGCCCTCGCGCTGGGCGCGGAGCTCAACCACGACGAGCACCAGTTCGTCGCCTCAGCCGCGCTTCTCGCCCGTGAGGGCCTGCTGCCCTACCGCGATTTCCCGTATTTCCACACGCCGAACCTCGTCGGAATCTACGCGCTGCTTTTCCAGCTCACGGATCACCTCCTGCTCGCCGCGCGGCTGTTTTCCATGGTCTGCGCCTGGCTTTCCGGCCTCGTTCTGTTCGGCTTCGCATGGCGTCGCAGTTCGAGCATCGCCTTCGCACTTGGCGTCGCCGCGCTGTTCCTGACGAATCCCGTTGTCGTCTACACGTTCCCCAAAGCCTGGAACAATTTCCCGCCCGTGCTGCTGCTCCTGCTCGCGTTCGTGAGCCAATGCCGTGGCGCGCGAACCGCCCACGTTGGCTGGTTTTTTGCGAGCGGACTTTTCGTCGCCTTCGCCGCCGGCACGCGCATTTCCTTCGCCCCGCTCGCGCTGCCGTTTCTCGTCATGGCGTGGTTCACGCCCGGAAAATGGCGCACCGTCGCCGCCGCCCTCGCCGGCATGTTCCTCGCGTCGATTCCCGTGTTCTTCTTCCTCGCGATCACGCCCGGCGAATTTCTCTTCGACAATCTCGTCTACAACGGCCGCGTGAACGCCGCCTATCGGCTCGCCTCCGGCGACGAACGCTCCGCCCTGGCCGCCAAGGCCTTCTTCGTCGCCAAGACCCTCGTCAACCCGGGCAATCTCGCCCTGTTCGCCGCCGGCCTGTTCGCCCTCTGGCAAGTCGCCCGCCGCTACCGCTCCGATTACGCCGTCGCGCTGCTTCTCGCGATTCTGCCCTTCGTGCTGCTCGGCGTCTTCGCCCCCACGCCATCGTATACCCAATACTACTCCGTCCTCGCTGCCGTGCTCGCCCTTGCCGTGGCAATCGGCCTGAAACCGCGACCGATCTGGCCACTCGCCGCCGCCGTGGGGCTGAGCCTGATCGCCTCCCTCGTTCAGCATTTCACCATGCTTACCCGCTTCGCCTCCGGAAAATGGACGCCGCTCCAGCTCCATGCAAAAGGCCGCGCCGTGCCTGCCGAGGCCGGTCCCGGCCGCATCCTCACGCTCGCACCGATCGTCGCATTGGAAGGCGGCTCGGAAATTTACGGGGCGTTCGCGACCGGCTCGTTCGCGTGGAGAACCGCACCCTATCTTTCGGAGGAAGATCGCCGCCGCCACGGATTCGTTGCACCGCCGGACCTTCCCGCCTTGCTCGCCGCGCAACCTCCGGCTGGCATCCTGCTCGGCTACGACAAAGAGCGCGAAGAAGCCCTGCTCAACTACGCAAAGACCCACGGCTACCGCCGCGTCAAACTCCCGGACAAAATCAATCTCTGGCTGCCGCCGGCGGCTGCCCCGGGGAATTCATCGCCCTAGGAATCGATCGGGGGCGCGAGGTATTCGATCTGCTGCACCTTCGTGGCGAGAATTTTCCACTTCCCGCCATCCAGCCGCAGCAAATGCTCGCCGGTCACGCGATTGTCGCGAAATCTTGTCTCGGGCGACCGCCGGCGCGTAACCTGAGCGTAGCCCACGCGCACCTCCCAAGGGCCGCTGCCCGCCACGTGGCATTGCTCGAGCGTGTAGGAAAGATCCAGAGGTCGCACCTGTGCGAAGATCGCGTCCATCTGCCCGTAGAGCGGATTCTGGGGATGCGTCGTCGCCCTCGCCAGATCGGCATTGCCCTCCGCGAACGCCCGCACATTTTCCCGAACCACTTCGAGCGCCCGTTCGTCCGGCGGACGATGGCATCCGCTCAGCAACAGGCAGGCGATCACTCCTCCCACCCAGGCCATTCTTCGTCCCGCAATCACCGCCCCTGTCTCGCACGCTTCGCACCCTGATGACAATTGCGATCCGAGGGACTTGACGCCTCGCCCGGCGCAAAGTAACAGCCCACTGCAACCACCATGTTCCCCGTTCGCCCCTGCCCGGCCTTCCCAGTTTTCTGGGACGCGCTGCCGCCGACAAAATCATTTGTCGACGTCGCGAACTCCGCTTTATTTCCCTCTCCCCTTTGATTCCTTCCCGTGAGTGATTCCCCTCATCCGCTGCTCGAGCACGTCGATCTTTATCTGAACGTTGGCAAGGAGCACGACGCCTCCGACATTCACCTCAGCGTCAACTCCCCGCCCATGTGGCGACGCTACGGCGTTCTGCAACCGATCTGGGACGACGCCCCGCTCCTCACCCCGGAGGATACCGAGCGACTCGCGATGGGCTTCCTCACGCCCGCCCAGAAGCATCACCTTTCCGACATCGGCGACGTCGACTTCGCCTACCAGAACGACTTCGGCCGTTTCCGCGCGAGCGTCGTGCGCCAGCGCCTCGGCATCGATCTCTGCTTCCGCATCATCTCCACCTCGCTGCGGACCATGGACGACCTCGGTCTGCCGAACGCCGTCAAGCTCCTCACCCAATACCAGAACGGCCTCGTGCTCGTGACTGGCGCCGTCGGCAGCGGAAAATCCACGACGCTCGCCGCCCTCGTGCAGGAGGTGAACCGCACTCGCCACGACCACATCATCACGCTCGAGGATCCGGTCGAATACATCATTCCCTCCGCCAGCTGCCACGTCACGCAGCGCGAAGTCCACACTCACACCAAGTCCTTTGGCGCCGCTCTCCGTGGCGCCCTTCGTGAAGATCCGGACATCATCATGGTCGGCGAAATGCGCGACCTCGAGACCATCTCGCTCGCCATCACGGCTTCCGAAACCGGTCACCTCGTGCTCGGCACCCTCCACACCGCAAATGCCGCCCGCACGCTCGATCGCGTGCTCGACGTCTTCCCCACCGACCAGCGCGACCAGATTCGCATCATGGTCAGCGAATCGCTCCGCGGCATCGTCTCCCAGCAGCTCGTCCCGCGCGCCGATGGCCAGGGCCGCGCGCTCGCCCTCGAGGTCATGGTGAACAATCCCGCCGTGGCAAACCTCATCCGCGAATCCCGCACGTTCATGCTCCCGGGCGTCATTCAGACCGGCAAGCGCCTCGGCATGAAACTCATGGACGACTCCCTCATCGAACTCTTCGAAGCCGGCATCATCACCGCCGAGGAAACCCTGGCCCGCGCCGAGCAGAAAGCCGTCGTCCGCCAGGTCGTCGGACTCTAATTTCTCCAAAATCCCAACCCCCGCAAACCCGTGGCCTACATCGATCAATTCTTCCAGGTCCTCATCGACGCCGGCGCTTCCGACCTTCATCTCGCGGAAGGCCAGCCTCCCAAGATCCGCCGCCACGGCGAGATCGTTCCCATTCGAGAGGAGATCCTCGAGCGCGACGAGGCCACCCACATGCTCAGCGAGATCTGCTCGCCCAAGCGCTGGGAGACCTTCGAGCAAACCGGCGACCTCGACTTCGCCTACGAGATGAACGAGGAAGCGCGCTTCCGCTGCAACTACCTCAAGCAAACTCAGGGCTATGGCGCGGTCTTTCGCCTCATCCCGACGAAAATCCTGACCCTCGAGCAACTCAAGGTGCCCGAAGTGATCAAGGAATTCGGCAAGATGCGCGCCGGCCTCGTGCTCGTCACCGGCCCCACCGGTTCGGGCAAGTCCACGACGCTCGCCGCACTCATGGACTTCATCAACACGAACTACTCCCGCCACATCGTCACGGTCGAGGAGCCCATCGAATTCGTTCACAAGAACAAGCGCAGCATCATCACCCAGCGCGAGGTGCCCGAGCACGCGAAGTCCTTCCCCACCGGCCTCAAGGCCGCCCTGCGCGAGGACGCCGACATCGTGCTCGTCGGCGAAATGCGCGACCTCGAAACGATCTCCCTCGCCCTCACGGCCGCCGAAACCGGCATGCTCGTCTTCGGCACCTTGCATACGAACAACGCCCGCAAGACCGTCGACCGTATGATCGACGTGTTCCCGTCCGACCAGCAAGCGCAGGTCCGCACCATGCTCGCCGCCTCGCTCCGCGGGGTCATCGCCCAGCTTCTCATGAAAAAAGCCGACGGCAGCGGACGCGTCGCGGTGAACGAGATTCTCGTCGTCAACAGCGCCGCCTCCGCGATCATTCGCGAGGGAGCCACCCAGAAATTACAGGATGTCATCGTCGGCGGTCGCGCGGAAGGCATGCAATTCATGGACGACGCCATCTGGACTCAGCTCCAGCAGGGCGTGGTCAACCCGCACGAGGCCTACATGAAGGCCATCGACAAGGGCCGCTTCAAAAACTTCCTCCCGCCTGAGGAAGCCGACCTCGCGAACTCCGCCGGCGCGAGCGAAAGCGACATCCCGACAAAGCCGCAAGCCCCGCAGCGGGGATATCGCCCCCCGGGCGCATAGTCGAAGATTACCCGCTCCGGCAGCGTCCCGAAGTTTGCCCCGGAGCGCCGGCACCGATATTCCATTTCCGTGCCGCGCATCCTGGTCATCGACATCAGTAATTCCTTCACGAAATTCACCGTCGCCCGACGGGGAAAACTGGGGCGAGTCCATCGCCTCCCGACCCGGGAGCTCTCCACGGCTCGATTTCGCACGGAGATCGCCTCGTTGAAATTCGATCGGGCTGTTCTCAGCTCGGTCGTCCCTCGCCGTAACGCCGCCATCGAGCGCGCCCTCGGCTTCGCCCCCATCGAGGTCAATCATCGCGCCCCGCTCGGCATTGCGATCGACTACCCGAAGCCCGCGAGCATTGGCGCCGACCGGCTCGCCAACGCCGTCGCCTGCGCCGCGTTGCACGGAACTCCCGCGATCGTGGTGGACTTCGGCACCGCCGTGACCTTCGACGTGATCTCGGAGGCCGGCAGCTATCTGGGCGGCGTCATTGCCCCCGGCCTGAGCGCGATGACCGAATATCTGCACTCCCGCACGGCGCTGCTTCCCCGCATCCAGCTCGTCGAGCCCCGCCGCGCCGTCGGCAAATCCACCCGCGAAGCCATGCTGGCCGGCGCAGTCTACGGCTATCGCGGCCTCATCCGGGAAATCGTCGGCCACATCACCGAGGAGGCGTTCCCCGGCGGATCGCCGCACATCGTCGCAACGGGCGGTGACGCGAAAGTCATCGCCCGCGAAGTCCCGCTCTTCACCGCTGTGGATCCCCTGCTCACTCTCCAAGGGCTGCGGATCATCGGCGAACGCGCCGCCTCCTAATACTGCGAGTCCGAGCTCGGGTAAGAGCCGCGCGGTGGCGGTTGCAACCGCGAACCCGAAGCCTCCCGGTCGGATTGGAAGTAGAAATATTGCACCGGCAGGGTGATCAGATCGAGCGGCAGCACGAGGGGCACGAGCGCGTAATAACCCGGGGCCGGATCATAGGGCCGCCCGCGTGGCTGCGTTGGCGGCGTCGTTCCCTCCGCGTGCGCAATCATGTCCATCGTCATGCACGAGGTCTGGAGCGTGGCCGTCGCGAAGGCGAGCGCGGCGATCGGGAGGATCTTCATGGTCGGAGACGTTCGACGCATCCCGGGCACGATTCAAGGCGGAACCCCTCGAGAACTTTCGGAGATGCAGCCTTGACACCCCGCGACTGACCGCTAGTCTCTTCCCTCCGATCCATTTTCAAGGAGCGCATATGGCACACACCGAAGTCATTCTCACCACCAATCTCCAGCCCCTCGGCGCCGAAGCGGATATCGTTCGCGTCCGCCGCGGCTATGCGCGCAATTTCCTCGTTCCGCAGGGCAAGGCCCTCGAAGTCTCGAAGGGTGCGCTGCGTTCGCTGAATCATCTCAAGCAAAAGCGCGCCGAACGCGAGGCCCGCGAAGTCACCGCCGCCGAGGAGCTCGCCTCCCGCATCAACAAGCTCAAGCTCACTCTCGAGCTCGAGACCGGTTCCCAGGGCAAGGCCTTCGGTTCCATCACGGCCAAGGACCTCACCGAGAAGCTTGAAGCGGAACTCAAGGACGTCACCCTTCCCAAGCACGCCGTCCAGCTCGAGAAGGGCATCAAGGAAAGCGGCGAGCACGAGATTTCCGTCCGCCTGCATCCCGACGTGACCGCGAAGCTCAAGGTTACCGTGGCCGCGCACTCCGACAAGGACATCGCCGCCGAGGAAGACGCCGACCGCAGCTAAGCACCGATTTCTGAATGCCCGATTCTCAGGCTAGTCTGCCGGAGAATCCCCCGTCGTTCGACGGGGACGCGAAATCCGGAAAGCGCGCCCGCAAAGGGGATTATCCCCAAAAACAGGCGAGTTATTTACCGGATATTCACAGAACACTCCCGCAGAGTCTCGACGCCGAAAAAGGCGTTCTCTGTTCCGCCCTGCTCTCGCCCGGCAACGTGCTCGGCGAGTGCATCGAGCGGCTGAGCGAGATTCACTTCTATCAGCCGGCCCATCAGATCATCTACCGGGAGATGATCACGCTGCAGAACGCAGCCAAGCCGGTCGACTTCATCACGCTCACCCAGGCGCTCAAGGACAAGGGCGAGCTCGACAAGGCCGGTGGGGCTGCCGCGATCTCGGAGTTGTTCACATTCGTGCCAACCTCGAGCAATGCCGATTACTACATCGATATTGTCCGCGAGAAATTTCTCCTGCGGCAGCTGATTCAGACCTGCACGGAATTCGCCGGCCGCGCCTACGACGAGCAGGGCGAAGTGAAGGTCCTCCTCGACGAAGCCGAGTCCAAAGTGATGCAAATCGGCGAGGAGCGCTTCAAGGGCGTGTTCGCCGACATGCGCACCGAGGTAATGAGGGCGATCGAGAACATCGAGAAGCTTTACAAGAACCGCGGCGGACTTTCCGGCCTCTCCACAGGTTTTAAGAAGCTCGACGAAATGACGAGCGGCCTGCACGGCGCGGAAATGTTCGTCGTCGCCGCCCGTCCTTCAATGGGCAAGACCGCCTTCGCCATGAACATCGCCGAGCACGTCGCGGTGAACTGCAACAAGGCGGTAGGCGTGTTCAGTCTCGAAATGAGCGCGAACCAGCTCGTCCAGCGTCTGCTCTGCTCGCACGCGCGCGTGAACCTCGGCCACGTCCGCGACGGCTTCCTCTCCCAGCAGGACGTCAACAAGATCACCAAGACCGCCGGCGTCCTTTCGAAGAGCCAGATCTACATCGACGACACCGCCGGCATCAGCGTTCTCGAGTTGCGCGCGAAGGCCCGCCGCATGAAGGATCGCCACAACATCGAGCTGATCGTCATCGACTATCTTCAGCTCCTGCGCTCGACGACGAAACGAGGCCAGGACAACCGCCAGATCGAAATCGCGGAAATTTCCAACGGCATCAAGGCGCTCGCCAAGGAGCTCGATATCCCGATCATCGTTCTCGCGCAGCTCAATCGTAATCCCGACGCCCGCACCGGCAATGCGAAAGGCCGCCCGCGCATGAGCGACCTGCGCGAATCCGGCTCCATCGAGCAGGATGCCGACGTCATTGGCCTGCTCGTGCGCTCCGAGGTCTATGAGGATGACGAAGACGAGAAGAAGGAGAAAGCCGGTGAAGCGACGCTCATCATCGCAAAGCAGCGTAACGGCCCGGTCGGCGACGTCCCCCTGACCTTCCTCAAGGAGTTCACGCGTTTCGAGGATCGCGCGGACGCCCCGTCGGACGACTCGCACTAACCCCCTTCAATCGCCAGGGACTACGCCAGCTCGCCGGGAAAGTTTGCGACCAGCGCTTCGCGGACGCGTTCGATCGGAAGTCCCACGACGTTCGAGAACGATCCCTCGAGGCATTCGATGATGCGGCCGTCATCCTCCTGCGCCGCGTAGGCGCCGGCTTTGTCGAGCGGGTCGATCGAGGCGAGGTAAGCCTGAATTTCCTCCGCGGAGAGGCGCTTGAACCGGACGCGAGTCACCTCGTGAAATTTGACCATCGCCGTGCGCCCCCATTCGACCAGGCACACGCCGGTGATGACTTCGTGCACGTGCCCGACCAGGCGGCTGAGCATCTCGAAGGCGTGGTCGTGATCGCGAGGCTTCCCGTAAACGTCGCCCTCGAAGACGACGATGGTATCCGCCCCGAGAACGATGCGGTCCGGCCGGGAAAGCGCAATCGACATGGCCTTGAGCTCCGCGTTCGCCAGAGCGAGTCCATACGGTGGCCCGTCGGCGACGGTCAGCTCCTCGACATCAGTCGGCTCGCAAACGGCCTCGATCCCAGCCTCGGCAAGCAATTCCCGGCGGCGCGGCGAGCCCGACGCCAGCACGAGCCGGGAGGCGGACACTCGTTCGATCGACTCGCTCAAGCGATCTCGTCGTCTCCGGCGAAGCCGACATCCTCACGCAGCGAATCCAGACGGCGACGCATGTCGCGCTCCGAGGACGTGCGATGGCTGAGGCGATCGTAGATACCGGCCACGAAGGGAATCACCGCGGCGGCGCCGGCGCCGATCAGGACGATGGCCGCGCGCTGGCGGGCCGTGGTCTCGAGCTTGTCGGCAACGAGCAGTCCCACTCCGAGGCCGACGGCGACTTGCGACAGGGCACTGAGGCCAGTGACGGGAAGGTTTTCGCCGAACTTGGAAATGGGAAGAGACGCCATACGTCTCGCAACTTAGGAGCGAGGTATGGCATTTTCAATGGCAAATGAAACGCGCCCTTGGCATCGATCCCGGAGACGTTCGCGTGGGCGTAGCCATCAGTGACGAACTCAAATTTCTCGCGCATCCGCTCGAGACGATCGACGTTCGCCGCACGCCGGCCATCGCCCGCATCCGCGAACTCGTCACCAGCCGCGATGTCGACGCGATCGTGATCGGCCTGCCGCGCAACATGGATGGCTCCCACGGGCCCGCCGCCGAGAAGGCCGCCAAATTTATCGACGCCCTGCGTGCCGCGATCAACGATCCCGCCGTGCGCATCATTGGCCTCGACGAGCGCATGACCACGCTCTCCGCCCAGCGCTCGCTGCGCGAGGCCGGCCGCAAGGCTCACGAGCAGAAGAACATCATCGACCAGGCGGCAGCGCAGGTGATTCTGCAAAGCTGGCTCGACGCCCAGGCCGGCGGCCTCTCGAGCCTTTGACCGTGCGGCTGAAACTGACCATCGCCTACGACGGCGCGCCTTTTTCGGGCTGGCAGAGCCAGGCGGGCGGCAACACCGTCCAGGATCTCATCGAGGGCGCCCTCCTCAGGATATCCGGCACGAAGATCACGCTGCATGGCTCCGGTCGCACCGATGCCGGGGTTCACGCGCTCGGCCAGATCGCGCATTTCGATGCCCCGGCCGACTCCCGCATGCCAGCCGATGCATGGCTCCGCGCGCTGAACGCCACCCTGCCTCCAGCGATTCGCATTCTTCGGTCCGTCCGCACCCGGACAAATTTTCACGCGCGCTTCGCCGCCAGGGGAAAAATTTATCGCTACGAGATGGATACCCGGCCCGTGCTGGCGCCATTCCGCGCAGGGCGCGCCTGGCATTTTCCCCACGCGCTCGATCTCGACGCGCTGCGGGATTCGCTGCAGCTTTTCGTCGGCACGCATGACTTCCGCGCCTTCGCGGCAAATCGCAGCACTCCGGTCACCGATCCGGTGCGCACGATCGATTCCATCCGCCTCACCACCACCAGCTCGGGACTCGCGCTGACGTTTCACGGCAACGGCTTCCTCTATAAAATGGTCCGCATGCTCACGGGCGCCGGCGTGCGGGTCGCGCAGGGGCGCGATTCCGCGGATCGAATTCGCACCCTGCTCGCCGCGCCCACCTCGGGGCACTGGACCTATGTCGCCCCGGCGGACGGCCTGTATCTCGTGCGCGTGCTCTACTGAGCGGCGACCGTCTGCGGAGCGCTGATCACCACGGCGTGGGCCTGGTAGGCGACCTTCACGTTCGCGAGCTGGGCCACGTAATCGAGCACGCTGGTCACCGGCACGCCCGAAAGCTGGAGCGTGATCAGCTTCTCGCGGCCGTAGTCCGAGGAGAACATCCGCACGATATTGAGGGTGGCATGGCCGCCGGTTTGCTCCGCGACAACCTTGGGCAGAAAGTCCAGCACCGTGGTGAGCGAGGTGTCGCGGAAGTCGATTTTCGGAACAATAACTCCCTCCATCTGCTTGCGCAGGTCAACGTTCTTCGGCTTTTCCGCCGCGATGCGCTGGAGATACAGGGCCGCGGGCTGATTGCCCGGATCGGCCGCCAGCACCTCCCGGAAAAGCTTCTGCGCCTGCTCGAGATTGCCGCCGCTATACGCCCGCACGCCGCGCGCGTAAACCTGCTGCACCGACTCGGCCTGCGCCACCGACGCAGCGACCGTGAGAAAAACGACGAGGGGGAACCACCGTTTCATGCGGACATGCTACGCCCAACCACCGCATTTGCAAAGGCCATCACTTGAACCCTCGCGGTATTTTGCTAGCCTGCGCGCGTGCGCAAGCTGCTTCCCGCCGGTGTTCTCCCGGTCCTTCTGTTTTTTGCGGCGATCGCCAACTTTCTCCCGGTCGCTCACTCCGAAATGACCGACGAGCAGAAGCGCGCCCTTTTTCTCCGCTCGCGAGAGGACATTCGTCCCGTTCCCCGCGCCACCTCGACGCCGAAGCCCAAGCCCACTCCGGCCAGCCGTTCGACCCCAAAGCCGAAGCCGCGCAGCACCCCTCGTCCGACCCCGGACGAGGAGGAAGAGCCGGCAAGCACGCCGCGGCCGAAACCGAAAGCCACTCCCGAAGAAGAAAAAGAGTCGGAGACCGAGAAACCCACGCCCACTCCAAAACCGACCCCGACACCGCGGCCCACCACCACTCCCAAACCCACGCCGACACCGCGGCCCACGCCGACACCGCGGCCCACGCCCACTCCGGAGCCGACGGTCGACCGCAAGGCCGACGAGAAGGCCAGCGCGCCGATTGTCATCGAAAAATCCGGCAAAGCCGAGGACGAGGGTGAGATTCCTCCGCCGAAGAAGCAGGGGTGGTCCCTCTTCGGTGGTGGCCCGAAATACACTTACCTCACGCCCGCAGTCCGCGCCGCCATCGACAACGCGAAGGTGAAGCGCAACCGCTGGAAATACATCATCGTGCACAACAGTGGAACGCGGCAGGGCAACGCGAAGGCGTTCGACGCCTACCACCGCAATGTGCGCCACATGCAGAACGGTCTCGCCTACCACTTCGTCATCGGCAACGGCCATTCCTCCGGCAACGGCGAGATCGAGATCGGCAGCCGCTGGACCCGGCAAATCAACGGCGGCCACGTCGCCAGCGACTATCTCAACAATATCGCGCTCGGCATCTGCCTCGTCGGCGATTTCAACCGCGACGTGCCGACGAAGACCCAGCTCGCCGCCCTGCAGGAACTCATCACCTACCTCCGCAAGCGCTGCGGCAAGGTGAAGGGCAAGGACATCATCGTGCGCGGCCACAAGCAGATCAACCCCAAGCCCACCGACTGCCCCGGCGACCGCTTCCCGCTGAAGTGGCTGAATCGCACCTTCAAGGATTGATTGCCCGCCAGAAGCGACCAAACGGCCCGCCGCTTCGTATCCCCAGTATGAAAATCGGCATCACCGGCGCCCGGGGATTCATCGGCGGCCATCTCGCGAAGCTCGCCCGCGAACACGGCCATCAGGTCGTCTCGTTCTCGCGGCATCCCGAGCCGCTTCCCGGATTTCTCGAGGCTCGCCCATTCTCCCTCGACACGCCTCCGGATGTCTCCGGTCTCGGCGCCCTCGTTCACCTCGCCGGTGAAAGCATCATGGGCCTGTGGACTCCCGCCAAGAAGCGCCGCATCCGCGAGAGTCGCGTGCAGGGCACCCGCCGCGTCGTGGAAGCCATCGCCGCCGCGCGCTCCGGCCCCTCGGTCTTCATCTGCGGGTCCGCCATCGGCTTTTACGGCGACACCGGCGAGCGGGAAGTCTCCGAGGGCAGCCCGTCCGGCACCGGCTTCCTCGCCGATGTCTGTCAGTCCTGGGAAGCCGAAGCCCGCGCCGCCACGATCCGCACCGTGCGTATTCGCACCGGTTTCGTCCTCGGCCGCGACGGCGGCGCGATGCAACTCGTCGCCCCGGCATTTCGCCTCTGCCTCGGCGGCAACCTCGGCGACGGGCGCCAGTGGATGTCGTGCGTGCATGTCGACGACGTCGCCGGCCTCATCCTCCACGCGATCGAGAGCGAGTCCATCGAAGGCCCACTCAACGCCGTGCTGCCCGATCCGGTGCGAAATGCCGATTTCACGCGCGCCGTTGCCCGCGCCGTCCATCGCCCTGCCATCATTCCGGCGCCCGCATTTGCCCTGAAAATCGGCCTCGGCGAGCTATCCCACCTCCTGCTCGACAGCCAGCGCGTCGTGCCGACGGCCACGCTCGCATCCGGATACCGCTTCCGCCACCCGACCCTGGAGTCCGCCGTCGCCGCAGCCGTCCGCAGCTAGCGCCCGCGGGTTTTCCATTCGCATGGCCCGAAACTTGCGATCACTCTGCGCCCCATGTCCTCTCCGCAAAACATCATCGCAATCGTTTACGATTACGACCAGACCCTCAGTCCGAACTACATGCAGGAGGAGGCGATCTTCCCGCACTTCGGCATCAACTCGAAGAGCTTCTGGGAAAAATGCGGCGAGCTCGTGCAGGGCGAGGGTTACGACAATGAACTCGCCTACATGAAGGTGATGCTCGACTACCTCGGGATGGATCGCCCGACGAATGCGCAGCTGCGCGAGCTCGGATCGAAGCTGAATTTCTATCCCGGCCTGCCCGAGATGTTTTCGGAGTTTCAGAGCGGCCTGCTCACCGCGGAGCACGAGGCGCACGGCATCACGGTCGAGCACTACATCATCTCGTCCGGCATCAAGGTGCTCATCGAAGGCAGCCGGCTCGCGCCGTTCGTGAAGGCCATCTTCGGTTGCGAGTTCGCCGAGGACGCCCACGGCCAGATCACCTTCCCCCGCCGCGTCATCAGCCACACCCAGAAGACGCAATATCTCTTCCGCATCAACAAGGGGATGCTCGACATGTCGCAGGACGTGAACGACCACATGCCGGCCGAGCTGCGGCCCGTGCCGTTCCAGAACATGGTCTACGTCGGCGACGGGCCGACCGACGTGCCCTGCTTCACCGTGATGCGGCGCAATGGCGGCCAGGCCATCGCGGTCTATAATCCCGAGGACCCCACGCGCTCGAGCTTCAAGAAGTGCTACCAGCTCTGCGTCCACGCCGACCGGGTGAAGAACATCGCCCCCTCGGATTTCCGTCGCGGCAGCCACCTGCGCCTCCTGCTCGAAGAGATGGTGCACGAGGTCGCCGACCGCATCGTCCAGCGCCGCCGCTCGGACATCGAGGCTGGCACCGTTCGCGCTCCGAAATTTTAGAGCCTACGGCTCGAGCGTCGGATCGCCGCCCGGCAAGCCGTCGAGAGCCTTCGACGGGATCACGCAGATTTCCGGGCTTTCGTCGATGCGCACGAAGAGTTCGTCGCCCTTCCGCGCGCCAATATGCACCGTCGCCACCGCGCGGCGGCCAGCCGTGGTCTCCGGGGTGTTCTCCGACAGCCACGCATCGAACGCGATTTCGCCCGACGGCGTGGCCAGGCCGGCCGTGCGGAGATTTTCCTCCGTGATCGGCAGGTAGCGACTGACCTTTGCGCCGCTCAGATTCTTCACGACGCGTTCGACGACCTTGTCCTTGACCACACGGCCGTTCGACTTCCAGTCGTCGCCATCGCGCGCGATCGTGCGCTCTTTCGCACCATCGCGCAGGCGAATCGCATCCACCGTATCGAGGTTCAGGTCGAGCAGATGCCGGTCGCGCAGGTTATCGGGATCAAGCGGCAGCAAATCCCACGCTTTCACGGGAAGATGGTAGATGCTGTCGCGGGCGGTAAACTGCGCGAGCACGGTCTTCACGCCCCCGCGGTCCTCCTCCGCACCGATCCGCAGCGCGATCGGCCGCGCCTCGTCCTCGACCTGCATCACGAGTTCGGCCCTCGGCCCGCCCAGGCCATACGCGCTCAGATCGTCGGAATCGTCGGCGACGAAATCGAGAATTTCGAGACCGAGCAAATCCCCGAGCAGCTTCTCAACGGTCGCATCGTCCGCTCGCGCCCGCAGCGGACGCACGATCTCCCAGCCCCGGCCGCCTCGCTCCAACGCGATCTCGCCGCCCGCTCGGCGAATGGAAAACTTGTCGATGCGGTCCGGCGTGAGATTCGTGAGCCGACGGTCGCGAAAATCCTGGGCATTCCGAAACGCGAGGCGCTGCAACTGGTCGCTCACGACAAAGACGTCGTTCGAGTCGGCCCGGCGCACGTAGATACGGCCGTCGCTCGCCGCTTCCTTGCCGAAATAGAGCGCCGGCGCGCCATCGCCGATGAGGTCCAGCTGGCTCTTCGGATTCTCGAGACCGTAGGTGTCGAGATCGTGCGCGTCCCTGAACTCGGAGGCCTTGATCACGTCGAAGACGCGCAGACGCGCCGCAGCCTCGAGCAACTGGCCCACCATCTTCGGCGAGGCCACGTCCTTCGGCTTCGGGCCAATCCACCAGCCGGCATCCCGGCGCTCGAGTTCGTAGCCGTCGTCCCCGGCGGCAACGCGAATCCCCGTGATGGCTCCGGGATTGATCTGCAGCACGAAATCCTTCGTGGCCTCGGCCTCGCGCGTGCTTTTCCAATGCGGCTCGACGAGCAGCAGAAACAGCCCCGCCCCGAGCGCAAGCAGCACGAGCAGAATGGTGGCGACCCTGCTCATGCACGGCGGCGCAGTCCCATGATGATGCCCAGCAGCGCGGCGGCCGCGGGAATGAGGACGAGCACGTAGAGCGCGATGGAGCGCAGTTGGGCCTCGGTGAGGCTGAGCATGTAATTCGTGATGGCGCGCGGCGCTACGCCGGTGAGCTTCGAGCGACCCTCGATCATGCGGTTGATCACGCTCACCATGAAGTCGAGATTGCCCTGGGTGGCGGTGTCGGCAAGCGCGGCATCCTCGATGAACGCGCTGTTGCCGACGACGACCATGCGGGAGGCTGCGATGTCGGTGCGCTCGTCCCGTGCGCCGCCTTTTTCGGCGGAGGCGGCAATGATGACCGGCTGGCCGGTGTCCACCCCGTCGTCGTAGCGCACGCCCTTCTTCTCGGCATCGAGGTAATCGACTTCGCCCCAGTATTGCTCGGCGGCGAGGATGAGCGGACGCACCTGAATGTCCCCCCGCGGCGCGGCGGCGATATCGAGGAAGAGCGACGAAGTTCCTCCGACGAAATAGGCGTTCACGCCGCCGAGCCGCTTCGTAATGGGGCTGTCGGGCATGAAGATGCCCGCCACGCGGTATTCGATGCCGAGCAGGTCGGGCTGCGTGACCGAACGCACGGTGACGAGCACCCTGTCGTTGCGCGGGAAGATGCAGGCGGCGTTGAGCAACTTGCGGAGGTTCGGCGTGTTCGTGCCGGGACGAATCAGGACGACGATGCGGCCGTTGTCCTGCCAGTATTTCTCGAGGATCTCGAGCTCGCGGGAGGAGATGTCGTATTGCGCGCCGACAATGCAGATCGCGTCGGCGTCCTTCGGAATGGCGTCCGCGGCGGCGAGATTCAGGCCGAACGACGCCGCGTTCTGGCGCGTAATGAAATCGTTGAGCCGGGTGAGATCGGCCGGGGGCACCTCGCCGTGGCCCTGGAGAAAATAAATGCGCGACTGCTTCGGATTCAGCAGCTCGATGAACGCGGCGGTGAGCACGGCCTCGCCCTTGAAGGCCTGCAGGCGCGGGGGTTCGCCGGCCGCCATGCCGCTCATGTCGAAATCGCCGAGCTCCCGGATCGGGATGAATTTCGTCCGGCCATCGTAGTCGAGGATGAGCCGGTTCTCGTCGTCGTTGAATTTGTATTTTGTCTGAAGTTCCCGCGCCCGGGAGACATCGCGCGTCGGGTCGACCCATTCGATCTTGAGATTGTCGCGGGCCGAGAACTGGACCTCGGCGAGAAGATTCTCGAGGTCGCCGGCGAGCGAGGACTCCAGCGTGAGGCTGCTCGCCGAGAAATAGACGATGATTGTGGCGGGCTTGTCGAACTGCCGCAGCACCTGCTTCGTCTGCTCGGCGAGGGAAAACCGCTGCGAACGGGAGAAATCCCAGCGCTGGAAGTAATTGAAGCCAATGTTGTTCGCGACGATCACGAGGAACACGACGCAGATCGCCTGGATGACGACGCCGAAGCCGATGCCAGTGCGCGAGAAGCTGGCTTTCGCCGATTTTTTCGATTTGGCCATCGGTCAGACTTTCCAGCGGCGGTATTGAAATACCTGATACGTGAAGAAAAGCACCATGCCGGTGAGGCTGAGATAAAACACCACCGGGCGCGTATCGAAGAGCCCCTGCGAGAATTGCGCCATGTGCTGAATCGGCGAGACGTAGTCCGTCACATCGCGCAGCACCTGGCCGACGCTCGGAAACACCCGCGAGAGATAACTCCAGAGGAAGGGCAGCACGATCATCGCGAAGGACATGATCGCGGCGACGATCTGATTCCGCGTGAGGGCGGAGGTGAAGCAGCCGAGCGAGATGTAGAAAAGCCCGAGCAGCAGCAGCATCGCATACGCGCCGAAGTAGCACCCGGGCGACGGTGCCGCCTGCAGGCCGGTCTGCCATTGGAAGACGGCGAAATAGAGCAGGCTCGGCAGCCAGAGGATCGCGTAGAAGAAGACGGCGCTGAGATATTTCGCGAGCAGCACCTGGATGTCGCGCACGGGCGCGGTCATCAGCGGCTCGATCGTGCCGAGCTTATATTCCTCGGAAAACAGGCGCATCGTGATGAGCGGAAACGGCAGCACGAAGCCAAACCAGAAAAAGACGGTATTGAAATACGCTTCGAAGACCGAGACGAAGGCCGGGCTGCGATTCATCGCGTTGAGCACGGACCAGAAATTGAAGCCCGTGAGCAGGAGGAAGAAAAACAGGATCACGTAGGCGGCGGGCGACCGAAAATACACGGCGACCTCACGGGACCAGAGGGTGAAAAACTTGCGCATGGGGCGGCTATTCGTCCGGGTGAGTGATTTCGGTGAACACGTCCTCGAGGGTGACGCGGTCGCGGCTGAGCTCGCGCACCGGCCAGCCGAGGCGAACCGCCGTGGCGTGAATCTGCTCGCGGGGATCCGCGCCGGGTTCGATGCCAAGGGCGAAGAGCGTCCAGTCACCCTCGGGCATCGCCGACGCGGTTTTCACCCCGGGCAATTCCAGCAGGACGGCCTTTGCCTTTTCCTCGTCGGGCACGCGGGCCTCGAAATGGACGTCGCCGGTCGCGCGCAGGCGAGCGCGGAGGTTTTCCGGTGCATCGGAGGCCTCGATGCGGCCCTTGTTGATGATGATCACCCGAGAGCACGTCATCTCGACCTCGGGCAGGATGTGCGTCGAAATGAGGATCGTGTGGTGGCGGCCGAGATTCTTGATGAGTTCGCGGACCTGCCGAATCTGGTTCGGGTCGAGGCCGATCGTGGGCTCGTCGAGGATGAGCAGGTCGGGCTCGTGCACCATGGCGTCGGCGAGGCCGACCCGCTGCCGGTAGCCCTTCGAGAGGTTGCCCACGAGCTTGCGTTCCACGTCCTTCAGCGCGCAGAGGTCCATCACATCGCCCACGCGTTCCTTCATGCGGCGGCCGCGCACCCCCTTCAGCGAGGCGCGGTATTTGAGATATTCGACCACGCGCATGTCGTTGTAGAGCGGCACGCTCTCGGGCATGTAGCCGATGCGCTCCCGGGCACGGAGCGAATCCTTGAACACGTCGTAGCCCGCGATCTCGGCCCGACCACTCGTCGGCGGCAGGTAGCACGAGAGCATCTTCATCGTCGTGCTCTTGCCGGCGCCATTCGGCCCGAGAAAGCCAACGATCTCACCCTTGCCGACCTCGAAACTGATGCCATTGACGGCGGTGAAGCCGGCGTAGCGCTTCGTGAGGTTCTCGACTTTGATCATGGGGCGGGTTGAAGAGCTAAACGCGGATCCGGCAAAATTTCCAGATTAACAGACCGGGCAGAAACGTAGACGCTCGTCGGGGTTAGACAAGTTTCGGCTCACGCCGCGTCCTTCTTCCGGATGTCCACCCTCGCCCGCCTCTACGACGACCACGCGTCCGCGCTCTACGCCTTCGCGCTCGAGCTCACGCGCCGCGAGGCGGAGGCGGCCGATATCCTCCAGGAAATTTTCTGCCAGCTTGCCACCCGCCCCAGGCTGCTCCACGGAGTTCGCAACGAGCGCGCCTTCCTGCTTCGCATGATCTACACGCGCGCGGTCGATGCGGCTCGCCGCCGCGCCGTCCGCCAGCGCCACGCGGAAGCCGAGGCCGCCGCGCCACCACTCTTCTCGGACCCCAACCCCGCCGACGACTGCGACGAAGCCGCCTTCCGCGACTCCCTCGTCCGCGCCCTCGGCGACCTTCCGCCCGAGCAACGAGCGGTCGTCCATCTCAAGCTCTGGCAGGGCCTCACCTTCGAGGAAATCGCCGACTCCCTTCGCATTTCCCCAAACACCGCAGCCAGTCGCTACCGCTACGGCATGGACAAATTACGCACGCTGCTGCGTCCGCTTTACGAGGAGATCCAATGACGCCTTTCGAACGACGCCTCGCCGCCACCCCACGCCGCGACGCTCCCTCCGAGCTCCGCGCCCGCATCCTCGCCATCGCCCGCGAGGCCGAGCGTCCCGCTTGGCGCATCGTCCTCGCCCGGCTGCTCTGGCCGCACCCGATCGCCTGGGGCGCGCTCGCGGCGGCGTGGATCGCCATCGCCGCGCTGAACGTCGCCGGCCCCCGCGGCCCCGAGCTCTACACCGTCAGCCCGCCGGAATACCGCGACCGCCTGCCCGCGGCGCGGGAGTATTTCGTGCAATGGGAGATCGAGCGACGCCTCCTTGCCCGCCTCGAGGCCGAGTGCACCCGCGACCTTCGCCCGGTGCGCCCGCTCCATCCGGCGCTCATCCTCCCACGCCCCGAAGATTTATGACCCCTTCCCGCCCCCCGCTCTGGAAACGCTTTCTCCGCTTTGCGGTTTTTTCCGGCATCGTCGTCGTGACCCTCGTCGCGCTGGGCCTCTCGTGGTTCTCTTTCACCACCCGCCGCGAGTGGGCAAAAACGAAGGCCGAACTGCTCACCCGGGGCGAGAAGCTCTCCATGGTCGAATTTGCCCCACCACCGATTCCGGACGATCAGAATTTCTTTGCGGACTCCATCTGGCGTCCTGCCGAGCCCCCCCCGGGCCAGCCCGCCATCAAGGAGACGCCATTCCAGCTCCTTGATTCTCTCGTGACGGCGGACGAGCTGGCTGCTATCCGCGTCGTTTTTCCAAACTTTCAGCCCTCGGGCTCTTCCGCCCGCGCATATGCCGCCTATCAACTTGGCCTGAGACTTTCGGAGCTTTCTCCCAAAATGCGACCAGCAGGCGTGACTCTTCTCGGCCGCCTGCTCGCCCCTCTGGCCCCGGTCCCATCCAAAATCGAGTCGTTGCTTGCCCGAGGGGATGCACGGTTTCCTTTCGACTACGCAACGCTCCCTTGGAAAATGAATCCCTATCCGGGCTTCCATGAGATCGGTTATACGCTGACCGCCTTTGCCTACGCCGCGCTTTTTCGCGGCGACTCCGCGACGGCCACCCTGCTCACCTTGGATCTCCTGCGAATGAGCGACACCTTGGCAAGAGAGCCCCTTCTTTACGCCCAAATGCTCCGCATCAGCGTGGTTGCCCAGGCTAGAACCCTCGTTCAAACCGGCCTAGAAGAGCACCGATGGAGCGACGCCGAACTCGCATCTCTCCAAAACACCCTCGCGCAAATCGACCTTCTGCCAGGCTTAGCCCTCGCCTACCGCACGGAACGCGGCCGATCCAACCAAGCCTTCGAAGCCGTCCTTCTTCGTCCGTCGAAAGACCGTGCGGATCTCGTCGAGCAACTCCCCTCCGGACTACGGCAGGCTTTTCCGATCTATCTTCACCTGTTCGGCTTCGACGACCGCGTTGCTCTGAACCGGGGCGTCCAGAAAATCGTCGACGCCCTCGAGGCCGCACCTCTCAACGGGCTCGATCCTCGCCGCTATCGCTACGTCCCCGCGCCTCTAAGTCAAGTGACGCGGGTCTTCGCCAACAACTTCTTCTACTTGCTGGGAGGCCAGGTGGATGTTTTCGCGGTCCACATGACGGACATTCGGCAGACCATCGTCGCCTGCGCGCTGGAACGATACCGCCTCCGGTATGGATCCTATCCCGGCAACCTCGCCGAACTTGTGCCGACCTATCTCCCGACGATTCCCCGCGATGTCCTCGTCCATGAGCCCTTTCACTACCGCCGACTTTCGCCCGAGACCTTTCGTCTGTGGGCAGCAGGCGATTCGCCGGAGGCAGATCTTATCTGGCCAAATTAAGATTCCTTGCGCCCCAGAGAGTATCAATATCCGTTCCCTCTCGAATTCTCTGCGTTAGAAGGCCGGTAAAAGCCTCTCGATCATCCGTTGGTAGCACATCCGTGCTGGTCATTGCCCTCCCGTCGTCGAAAAGTGCTCACCATGCACTTGGCTTTCTCCTCACCGATCAATTCATCGATACCAGACGCACCGAGAGCGCTCGCGCAGCGGACCCAGTTCATTCTCCGAGTGCTCCGTTTTTAGCCCGTGCGATCTTTCTCTCCGCCTAACCGTCCCCGCCCCAACCGCTCGACGTTATTCGCGTGGGTCGTGGTCGTGGTCGGCTTGATCAGCGCGGTGGCGCTTGCGCTTTACGGATTTTTGCACGGCGGCTATGGGCGGGACACCCATTCCGAGTGGCTGAAGCTCTCGGACGAACTCAAGAAGAACGGCGAACCCCTCTATCTCGCCGATGTGAAACCCGCCGAGATTCCCAATGAGCAGAATTTTTTCGCGGCGGACGTTTTTTCGGGCCTCGATGCGGACGCGCCCCGGGATCGCCTGCTCCAGCTCGCCGCAAATCCCGGCAACGGCCTCGACGTGACGGTTCTCCTCGCCTCGGCGACGAAGGGTAACGGCGCCAGCCTGGACGCCATCGCGGCCGCCCTCCAGCAGGCCGGCCTCGTGCGCAGGCAGACCGATTTTCTCCTCGCCGGTGATCGCGTGCGAGCGGGAATCCGCGCCCTCGGCCTCGATTTCACGCCGCTCGCCGCTGCGGCCGATCGACCGGCGGCGCGTTTTCCGATCGATTACGCCCGGCCCTTTCCCAGGCTGCCGCACCTCCGCTACCTCGAGGCGCTCGGCGACTGGCTGGCAATTCACGCCGTGGCGCAGCTCTCCACCGGCGACGCCGACGCGGCCTCGATCGACCTGCTCCTCATCGGCCGGATGGCCGATTCGCTGGCGAGCGAGCCTTTCCTCCCCTCGCAACGCACCCGTCGGCTGCTCCTCGGCCTTTTCGCCGGCTGCGTGCGGGTCGGAATCCTCTGGGACGCATGGTCCGACGAGCAGCTCGCTCGTTTCGGCGCAACCCTCGAAAAGGCGCGGCTCGTCACCGACCTCGGCTGGGCCGTGCGCGGCGAGCGGGCGCAGTTGAATTCCGCGATCAATCTCGCACTCAATGGCGAACGCCCCTCCGCGAGCGACGAACTGCAGGGCTGGCTCGGGACGGACCTCGTCAGCCTCGACAAACGCGAACTGCGGGCCCGCCAGGTCGCCGCAAATCGCGCCATGCAGGACTTCCTCGACGGGCTCAGCCTGTCGGAAGGCATCCAGCTGCCGAAAACGGAAGTTCTGCCCGAAAAGGCGCTCTCCCGCTTCGAGGCTCTTACGGAGGACGCCCGCATTTCCGCCCAGCTCCAGACCTACCTCGCCCAGGCAGAGCTGGCCTGCGGGCTGGAACGCTACCGGATCGCGAAGGGCGCGTATCCCGGAAAGCCCGAGGAACTCGTTCCCGATACCCTCGCCGCCCTGCCGCTGGATCCCATGACCGGCCAGCCGATCCGCTACGCGACCAAGGATTCCACCGGCTACACGCTCACCGGTGCGGGTTGGGCCGACGGCCAGCCGTGGGTCTGGAACCGATGAATAACCGCACGACGCCCCGGATTTGCCCGATTCAAAATCTCGGACTTTTCCAAACCTGACTTGCTCCCCGGGCAGATTTGCCCCACATTTCCACACTGCAACCCCGGCTCTTGACGCCGGGGTTGTTCTCTCTCGCACACTAACCATTCTCAATGAACAGTTCTTTTACCGCCCGCTGGAACGAGGCGTTGCTCGACGATAACTACGAACTCTGGAGCAGGAATCCAACCGCCGTCAGCGCCGACTGGGCCGCTTTCTTCGAGGGCTTCGAACTCGGTTGCGCCAAGCCCGTTTCCAAAAATGGCGCCGCACCTGCCGCCCCGGCCACCAATGGCTCCGCGACGACTCTTTCCGGCACCGGCATTGCCAACACCAGCTTCGAGACCCGCGTGGAAGGGCTCGTCTACATGTATCGCACGCTGGGCCACTCGATCGCCAAGCTCGATCCTCTTTCCTCCACCGCGCCGGAGAGCCCGCTCCTCTCCCTCGAGGAACTCGGCTTCACCGAGGCCGACCTCGACACGACCGTCAGCTCCCGCTTCTTCCGCGACGGCCGCAAGATGAAGCTCCGCGAGATGATCGCCGAGCTGAAGGAAATCTACTCGGACACGATCGGCGCCGAGTTCATGCACATCCAGAATCCCACGATCCGGAACTGGGTGCTCAAGCGCATGGAAGACCGCAGCGATTGGGCCAGGCATGACGGCCCGATCCAGCGCGACGTCCTCCGCAAGCTTCTCAAGGCCGAGGAATTCGAGCGTTTCCTCCACACGAAATATCAGGGCAACAAGCGCTTCTCGCTCGAAGGCGGCGAAGCCCTCATCGTCGCTCTCGAGGTCATCCTCAAGAACTGCCCGAAGGCCGGCATCAAGGAAATCGTCCTCGGCATGGCGCACCGCGGTCGCCTGAACGTTCTCGCGAACTTCCTCCACAAGCCGCTCGCCCTCATTTTCAACGAGTTCTCCGAGAACTACGTGCCGCAGTCCGTCGGCGGCAGCGGCGACGTGAAATACCACCTCGGCTACCAGACCACGCGTCATCCCGAGCCGAACTGGGACGTTGAAGTCCACCTCGCAGCGAACCCCAGCCATCTCGAGGCCGTTGATCCGGTCGTCCAGGGCAAGGCCCGGGCCCGCCAGCGCGTGGTCGGCGATACCGAGACGCGTAAGCAGGTGCTCCCGCTCCTCGTGCACGGCGATGCCGCCTTTATCGGCCAGGGCATCGTCGCCGAGGTCTTCAACATGTCGCAGCTCCCGGGTTACTCCACCGGCGGCACCGTTCACATCGTCGTGAACAACCAGATCGGCTTCACCACGCTGCCGAAGGATTCCCGCTCCACGCCGTATTGCACGGACGTGGCGAAGATGATCGAGGCGCCGATCTTCCACGTGAACGGCGAAGACCCGCTCGCCGTCATTCAGGTCGCCGAGTTTGCCACGGAGTTCCGCCAGGAATTCGGTCGGGACGTCGTCATCGATATCTACTGCTACCGCCGCCACGGCCATAACGAGCTCGACGAGCCCAGCTTCACCCAGCCCGATCTCTACAACCAGATCGCGAACCACCCGCTCCTGAGCGAAATCTTCAGCCAGGAGATCATCAAGCTCGGGACTCTTTCCAGGGAAGACGTCGCCACGATCAAGGCCGAGACGATCGGCGAGCTCGAGACGGCTCTCGCCGAGGTGAAGGCCAGCCAGTCCGAGGCTGCCTCGAAGCCCGCCGGCGCCGCGAAGAACGAACTCGCCGGCTCTACCGCCATCTTCCAGCCGCCCTACTCCCACGAGCCGATCGATACCGCGATCACGCCCGAGACGCTCGAGAAGATCGTCGGCGCGCTCACGACCGTTCCTGAAGACTTCCGCATTCTCTCGAAGCTCAAGCGCATCCTCATCGACCGTCGCAAGAAAGTCTGGAAGGAAGGCGGCCCCTATGACTGGGCCTTCGCCGAGGCTCTCGCCTTCGGTTCGCTGCTCCTCGAGAACACGCCCGTTCGCCTCTCCGGTCAGGACAGCCGCCGCGGCACGTTCAGCCACCGCCTGAGCGTCATTTACGACGAGGTTTCCCGCGATCGGCACTACATTCCGCTGAACCACATCAGCGACAAGCAGGCCAAATTCTGCGTCTACAACAGCCCGCTGTCGGAATACGCCGTCCTCGGCTTCGATTACGGCTACTCGCTCGACTACCCCTCCATGCTCTGCATGTGGGAGGCGCAGTTCGGCGATTTCGTGAACGGCGCGCAGATCATCATCGACCAGTTCATTTCCTCCGCGGAGTCGAAGTGGCAGCGCCCGAGCTCCATCGTCATGCTTCTGCCCCACGGCTACGAAGGCCAGGGCCCCGAGCACTCCAGCGCCCGCCTCGAGCGCTTCCTCCAGGGCTGCGCCGAGGAAAACATGCTGGTCTGCAATCTCACGACGCCCGCCCAGTATTTCCACGTGCTGCGTCGCCAGATTCACACGAGCTACCGCAAGCCGCTCGTCATCATGACGCCGAAGAGCCTCCTCCGTCTCGAGGCCGCCGTCTCGAAGACCGAGGACTTCACGAACTCCCGCTTCTACGAAATCCTCGAAGGCCCCGCGCCGAAGGATCCCAGGAAGGTCGAGCGCGTCATCCTCTGCACGGGCAAAGTCTACTACGACCTCCAGAATTACCGCACGCAGAACGGCCTGGACGACAAGACGGCCATCGTCCGCATCGAGCAGCTCTATCCGCTCTACGGCGAGAAGCTGAAGCGCATCGTCGCACCCTACAAGAACGCGAAATCCCTCGTCTGGTGCCAGGAGGAGCCGCAGAACATGGGCGCCTGGTTCTTCCTCGCCTATCAGCTCGCGGACCTCTTCGAGCGCCCGGTCAAATACGCCGGTCGCAGGCCCGCTGCCAGCCCGGCTGCCGGCTCCATCGCCGTCCACAAAAAGGAACAAGCGGCGCTGGTCAAAGATGCGTTCACTTTGTAACACTGGACGTCCCTGCGCATGAGCACTGAAGTCAAAGTCCCTTCCGTCGGCGAATCCATCACCAGCGGACTCCTTTCCACCTGGCACAAAAAGGATGGCGAGACCGTCACATCCGGTGAAATTCTCTTCACTCTCGAGACCGACAAGGTTTCCAGCGAGGTGAACGCCACGGAATCCGGCATCCTCAAGATCGCCGTGCCCGAGGGCGAGGAAGTCAAGATCGGCCAGGTCGTGGCCACGATCGAAGCCGCCGGCGCCGCCCCTGCCGAGGCTCCCGCCAAAAAGGCACCCAAAGCCAAAAAGGAGGAGCCCGTCGCCGTCGAGGCCGCTCCCGAACCCGCCGCTCCCGCGCCGGAACCAGTCGTCGCAGCCCCTGCGCCCGCTCCGGAGCCGCCGGCTCCCGCGCCCAGCGCCCCCGCCGTGGCCGATGATTCCCGCGTCACTCGCAAGAAGCTCTCGCCGCTCCGTCGCAAGATCGCCACGCAGCTCGTCGCCGCGCAGCACACGGCCGCGATTCTCACGACCTTCAACGAGTGCGACATGAGCGCCGTCATCGCTCTCCGCAAGGAGATGCAGGACGACTTCCAGAAGAAGCATGGCATCAAGCTCGGCTTCATGTCCTTCTTCATCAAGGCCGCCGTCGACGCCCTCAAGGCTACGCCCGCCATCAACTCCCGCATGGACGGCGATGACCTCGTCACCGCCAACTACTTCGACATCGGCGTGGCCGTCGGCACCGAAAAAGGCCTCATCGTTCCCGTCGTGCGCGACTGCGACAAGAAATCCTTCGCCGACATCGAGAAAGACCTCGCCGACTACGCCGCCAAGGCCCGCGAAGGCAAGATTGGCCTTCCCGATCTCCAGGGTGGCACGTTCACCGTCTCGAACGGCGGCGTTTACGGCTCGCTCATGAGCACGCCGATCCTGAACC
>DATCRI010000078.1 GCA_036569045.1 Chthoniobacterales bacterium
CCGCCCGCCACGAAGATCGATTCGCTGGAGAGCCACGCGGCGTCTTCCGAGGCGAGGAACGCCACCACGGAACCGATGTCCTGCGGCTGGCCGATGCGACCGAGCGGCGTTTGTGCCTCAATCTGTTTGCGGAAATCGCTCTCGGCGAAACCGACGGCGTGCACGCCCTCGGTCTCGACCATGCCGGGGTTCACGGAATTGACGCGAATGCCGCGGGGGCCGAGTTCCGAAGCGAGCACGCGGGTGATCGCGTCCACGGCGCCCTTCGTGGCGGCATAGACGACGGCGCCGGGAAAGCGGGCCTGGCTGACGACGGAGCTGATGTTGATGACGCTGCCGCCGGCGGGGTTGAAGGCCTTGAGGGCTTCCTTCGTGACGAGAAGCAGTCCGAGGACGTTGAGATCGAACTGGCGGTGAAAATGCTCCGGCGTGATCTCCTCGATGGCGCTGAACTCGTAGATGCCGGCATTGTTCACGAGGATGTCGATCGGACCGAAGGCGGCCTGCGACTCCGCGACGAGGCGCGCGATGTCCTCGGGCTTCGCGACGTTCGCCTGCACAGCGACGGCCTTTCCGCCCTTCGCGGTGATCTCGGCGACGACGCGATCGGCGCCTGCCTTGCTCGACGAATAGTTCACGACGACGGCGGCGCCCTCGGCCGCGAGATGCGCGGCGACGGAAGCGCCGATGCCCT
Organism: Chthoniobacterales bacterium; assembly: GCA_036569045.1. Taxonomy (NCBI): domain Bacteria; kingdom Pseudomonadati; phylum Verrucomicrobiota; class Spartobacteria; order Chthoniobacterales; species Chthoniobacterales bacterium. The sequence continues at coordinate 695 of DATCRI010000078.1, forward strand.
TGGAGGCTCCGGTGACGATGGCGACTTTGCCGGTGAGTTTTTGGGTGCTCATAGATTTATGTAATGTGGACTACAGAAGTAACGCTGGCCCGGGGAGGGTCAAGCGATATATTGTAGCGATTGCTATGAAAGTGAAGAGCTTCCCCGCCATCGGCCGCCCGCGCGGCTTCGACCCCGATGTGGCGCTCGAGCGGGCGATGCACGTTTTCTGGCGCAAGGGCTACGAGGCGGCGTCGGTTGCGGACCTGACGACGGCGATGGGCATCAATCCGCCCAGTCTCTACGCGGCCTTCGGCAACAAGCAGGCGCTGTTCCGCAAGGTGATCGAGCGCTACACGAGCGGGCCGGCGGCCTACGTCGCGGACGCCTTGGGCGCGCCGACGGCGCGGGAAGTCGCGGAGCGGCGGCTGCGGGGGGCGGTCGATCTCGCGTGTGATCCGACGCGTCCCTGGGGCTGTATGGCGGTGCAGGCGATGGTGGCCGGAGGCGGCAAGGAGAACGAGGAACTGCGCCGCGAGATGGCGAATTTCTGCCGCCAGTCGCAAAGGGATCTCGAGGCGCGGTTCGAGCGGGCGAAGGACGAGGGCGATTTGCCGGAAGACGCGGACTCCGACGCGCTGGCCCGATTTGTGAACGCGCTGGCGCAGGGGGTTTCCGTGCAGGCCTCCAGCGGCGCGGGCCGGGAGGAACTGCTCCGCATGGTAGACGCCGCGCTGGCCTCGTGGCCGGCGCCGCGAAAGCGCCGGGTCGTGAAGAAGGGCCGCTGACGCGGGGCGTCAATCCTTTCGACTGTCTTCGAGCTTTTTCACGCGGTCGTAGAGCTTGCCGAGGCGGTTGACCTGAGCGGCCTGTTCCTTCCAGGTCTGGATCTCGCGGGCGGGGCTGCCGCAGACGATGTCGCCGGCCTTGAGGTTGCGACTGAGGCCGGTTTGCGCGGCGACGATGGCTTTGTCGCCGATCTCGATGTGGCCGACGATGCCGGCCTGTCCGGCGAGGGTGACGTAGCTGCCGATGCGGGTGCTGCCGGAGATGCCGACCTGCGAGCAGATGATCGTGTGTGCGCCGACGCGGACGTTATGCGCGATCTGCACGAGGTTGTCGATCTTGGTGCCCTGTTGGATCCAGGTGCGGCCAAAGCGAGCGCGGTCGATCGTGGTGTTCGCGCCGATCTCGACGTCGTTGTCGATCTGGACAATGCCGGTCTGTGGGATCTTCACGTGGCGACCGTCCTTCATCTCGTAGCCGAAGCCGTCGGCACCGATGACGGCGCCACTCTGGAGCTGGACGCGGTCGCCCAGCAGGCAGCCGTGGTTGACGGTCGAGCGAGGATGCAGGAAGCAACCTGCGCCGAGGACGGCGTTCTGGCCGATGAAGGATTGCGCCGCGATCACGCTTTCCGCGCCGATCCTGGCGCCGGCCTCGATCACGACGCTGGCGCCGACGTGGACGCTGGGATCCACCTGAGCGGAGGGATCGACCACCGCGGTCGGATGAATGCCGGGCGGGTAGGAGATCGGCTCTGGCGCGAACTTCGCGAGGACGGTGGCGAACGCGGCGGCTGGATTGTCGACCCAGATGCGAGCGGCGGGGATCTCTTCGCCGAAGCCGTGCGGGACGAGGACGGCCGAGGCCTGCGAGGCGCGAAGAGCGGGGAGGTATTTCGCGTTGCCGAAGAAGGCGATGTCGCCGGGGCCGGCTTCGACAAGCGAGGCGGGGCCTTGGACGGTGAGGGCGGCGTGTTCGGGATTCACGTGGCCGGACACGAGGTCGGCGATTTCGCGCAGGGTCATGGCGGAGTTTTAAGGATTCAGATTTGGGTTTTCAGTCTTTTTGTTGCGCCCGTTCCTCCGGGGAATCGGCGAAGAGGCGGAAGCGCTCGAGGGTGATGCGGCGGGCCTTGCTGGAGATGCGCAGGCGAATCTGCATGGTGTCGGCTTCGGGCGGGACGGTGAGGAAGAAGAAGTCTTCGCTGGATTCGTCGAAGAAGTAGGGCTTGAACGTGAGCTGCTGGAGAACGGTGTCGCCGTGGAGAAAGGTGACGCCGGCGCGCACGGGCTCGGTGGTGTTCGAGGAGAAGCGGAGCGAGAGAAAGAGCGTGCGGCCGCGGAGCCAGGCGGGAAGCGGGTTCACCGGGAGTTCGATCACGTCGCGAGGGGGCTTGGTGAAGCTCCAGGTGTGCGGGACGGGAAAGTCGGGCAGCAGTTCGGTGCGCAAGAGGCGGCCGTCGGGGCTTTGTTCGGCGGGCGGGCGGGTGTCTGACGCGGCGCGAGCGAGGAAGACGAAATCGGGAACGTCGCCCTTGAGGATGGCGCGGCGGGCCGTCCAGCCAGCAAGCGGCGGGCGCAACCACGGGGCGATGTCTCCGAGCGCGTCGAGCTTGTCGTATTCGCTCTTCTTGCGGGTGCCGGTCCAGATCCACTTGCGATTGAACCAGATCTCGTCTGCTTCGGAGGCGAGTTGCAACGTGGTGGGAGACGGATCGAGCAGGTCTTTCTGCAGGGTCCATTTCACGCGGCCCGCGGCGGTGGGATCGGCAAGATTGGCGACGTGGCGCATGGCGTCGTGGGAGAGGACGCGCGTGCCGGCCGGAACGGTGCGGAGATAAGCGGCGATCTCGTGCAGGTAGTTGAGACCGCGAAAGGGGCGGCTCGAGAGGAAGGTCAACGCGAGGATGAGCAGGGCGAAGGCGGCGACGACGGTGGCTCGGCGTGGTTTTGCGAGAAGCCTGGGCAGGCGGGGTTGCAGCCAGGCGACGAGCTGGGCGAGGGCGATGGCCGTGAGGATGGCGAGCGGGAAGGCGAGGCTGCCAAGGAAGCGATCGCCGTCCCGAACCAGCGGGCGGAGCGGGAAGAGGCTTTGGACGGCGCAGCTGTAGGTGAGGACGTAGCCGAGGGCGTAAACGACGAGAGCCCGCCCCGGCGCGCGATAATTTCGCCACGCAAGGCCGATGCCGAGAATGGCGACGGAGTTGAAAACGATGTCGGTGGGACGACGAAAGAGGGTGGGCAGGAAGCGGACGGGAAGTTCCCAGAACGGGATGGGCTCGGTGCCCTTGCGGCCGGTGGCGGTGGCGTTCGCATGAAGGCTATGGAGCCAGTCGCCGGTGAGGGCGTGGTAAACGGCGGCTTCCACAAAGACAAAGCCCGCGGCGAATGCGCCGGAGAGCGCGAGCCACAGAATTTGCCGCGGATAGAACGCGAGGGTGGCGAGCAGGAGGACGGGGATGGCGAAGACGCCGGTGATGCGGTTCGCCTGGCCGACGGCAAGGGCGAGGCCGATGGTGGCGGCGAGCCCTGCTTTTGCCACCGGACGGGAATTGCGGACCATGTGCAGCCACGCGAGGAAGGCGACGGCGACCCAGAAGCCCTCCGAGAGATCGGGCATGGGGCGGTCGACGACGGAATCGAGCTGCGGATGGAAGAGGAACAGGATGCCGGCGGCGAGGGCGACGCGATCCGTGGTGCCGAGGGCGCGAGCGATCAGGAAAACCACGACGGCGCCGGCGCCGAGGTAGACCATGGGTTCGAGATAGTAGGAGAGCGCGCTGAAGCCGAAGGGAATCTGAAGGAGCCAGCAGAGGCCCCAGACGGGCCAGCGGAGGTCATGGAACGACGTTTTGCTCCATGCGCCGGAGACGCCGTGATGGAGGTCGAAGGCGAGGCCCCAGTAGTTCAGGTCATCGCCGAGAGACGGCGGCGTCTGGTAGATCCAGCTGACGAGGAATCCGCCGAGAAACAGGAAAAGGCAGGCGGCAAGACGGGACGATTTCATGCGGGGCGCGAAGGACGCAAACGGGCGAGGAGGATGAGAACGGTATCGAGGAGCGCCGCGGCGTAAAGGATCCAGAACGGCTCGAAGAGAATGCGGAAGCGCGCCCGGATGTTTGCGGTGACCATGATGAGGACGAAGAGGCCGATCAGGAAGGCGCCCCAGAGCTGGTGAAAGTTGAGCGGGCGAGGATCGCGCAGAGCGAGACAGAGGAGACCGGCGAGCGCGGCGGTGTAGAGCCAGGGCAGGCCGTGAATGGCCACGCGGCTGGCCTGGGCGCCCGGAAGGTCGATCGGCGCGATCGGCAGCAGACTGATCGATTGCCAGCTTTCGAGCCATGCGTTGAGGAAATTTCCCGGGAGCGGTCGATAGGTTTCGCGGAGGAATTTGTTGGCGGCCTCGGGCGACTCGAGGGAGCTGCCCCACAGCAGGCTGGCGTAGCGAAGCGTGCGTTCGTCCGGGGAATCGCCATCGGTAAGGGCGTCGAGCTGGCCGGCAATCGGGTAAGTCGTGAAGTCGCCACAGGGGAGCTCGCGGTGTGCGATCACGAACTTGCGGAGAGCGAGGCCGGGCAGGGCGTCGATGCGCCGAAGCGCCGTCTCGAGGCCGGCTCGTTTGGCGGCTTTGTCGGGATCGGCTCCGGTGGCGGCGAGCGTGCGTTGGAGGTCCTTGCGGAGCGCGACGAGCTTGGGCGGCTCGGGGCTTCTCCAAGCCTCGCGAGTGCGGTCCGCCAGAGGTCGCACGGCCTCGGCGACGCCGGGTGAGAGCACGAGATGGTCGGGCGAAAGCTGGACGACCGACGTGAAGAGGAGCAGTCCGCTCTGGCCGGTGCGCGTGAGGGTGAAGAGGAACAGCGCCCAGATGACGGTGAGGGCGACGCCGATGCGGAACGGTCGCCATTGTCCCCACAGGGTGCGAGCGACGAGCGCGACGGCAAACAGCGCGAAGAGGCGGCCCTCCGGACGGGCGCCCGCGATGAAGAGCAGGGCGAGGAAGAGCGCGGCGAGCGTGTAGCGATCCGGCGCGCGGAAGAAGGCGGTGCCGGCGAGGGCAACGAGGAGGATTCCGAGGACGGCGAAGGTTTCCGCCAGGGCGGTGTGCTCATACCAGAGCAGCACGGGATTCAGCGCGGCGAGCAGCGTGACGGGGACGATGAAAAGCCGCCAATGCCGCAGCCAGGCGAAGGTCAGGAGGCCGGTGACGAGGACCATGACGACGCCGAGCAGGTGCTGGACGACGGCAAGGAACGGGAGGACGGGAATGTGCAGGAGCGCCGGGAGGCAATAAAGCGCCGGGACGAGAAAGGTCTTCTTGCCGTCGAGCACGAACGCCCCGCGATGGATCAGGCGGTCGGCGGTTTCGAGAGCGGATGCGGTGTCATTGTGGACAAAGGCGGCCGGCATCCACGCGATGAGGATCGCGCGGAGGACGATGGCGACGACGGCCGCGGGAATGCACAGGCGCAGCGCGAGCCGAATCTCCGGGCCGCGCAGGCGCTGGAGGAAGCGGCGAAGCGCGGGCGGATCGATCAGGCGATTGAGGAATTCGCGCATCCGCCTAGCAACCGCGCAGATTCCCCAGGAGCAATTCGGCGTTGAGATTCGTGTGCTGGAGATTGAGCTGGAGCACCTCCATGGCCTCGACGGCGGGGAGCTCGGCAAGGCGCTTGCGAAGGGCGACGGTGCGTTCGTATTCGTCGGGGTGGAGCAGCAGCTCCTCGCGGCGGGTGCCGGATTTCGTGATGTGAATGGCGGGGAAGACGCGCTGCTCGGCGATGGTGCGATCGAGATGGATCTCCATGTTGCCGGTGCCCTTGTATTCCTCGAAGATGAGGTCATCCATGCGGCTTTGCGTCTCGACCAGCGCGGTGGCAAGAATCGTGAGGCTGCCGCCCTCCTCGCAGTTGCGGGCGGCGCCGAAGAATTTCTTGGGCTTGGCGAGCGATTTGGCGTCGACGCCACCGCTCATGGTGCGGCCGCCCTTGGATGGCTGGAGGTTGTTATAGCCGCGGGACAGGCGCGTGATGCTGTCGAGCAGGATGACGACATCGCGGCCGAGCTCGACGAGGCGCTTGGCGCGCTCGGCGACGAGCTCCGCGACGGCAACGTGGCGCGTGGGCGATTCGTCGAACGTGCTGCTGAAAATGTCGCAGTCGAGGCTGCGTTCGAAATCGGTGACTTCCTCGGGGCGTTCGTCAACGAGGAGGAGAATGAGGTGGATCGTGGGATGGTTGCGGCGGATCGCCTGGGCAATCTGCGCAAGGAGCACGGTCTTACCGGCGCGAGGCGGGGCGACGATGAGTCCGCGCTGACCCATGCCGAGCGGCGAAATGATGTCGATGGCGCGAGGGCCGAGATCGGGATGGCCGGGCGTCTCGAGAAAGATGCGGCGCTCCGGGAAGGTCGCGGTGAGCTTCTCGAAATCGGTCGGCGTCTGCCACTCGGCGGCGGGGCGGCCTTCGATCGTCATGATCGCAGCAAGGACGAGGCCTTGCTCGCGCTGCTGGGGCAGGCGAACGGTGCCGTGAATCTTCAGACCGGAGCGCAGGCTGTGCTCGCGGCAGAGGGGCTGGGGCACGGCGACGTCCTCCGGACAGGCCCGAAAGCTGAACTTCTCCCAGCGGAGCACGCCGCGGTTGTTGTCGACGTCGAAGATGCCCGTGGCCGTGACGGTGTCGCCGCGCTGGAGATGAAAGCGAACCTGATCGAGGACGAGGTGATGGATGCTGCCGTCGGGGCGCAGGCGGATGCCGAATTCCCGGGCGCGATCGGCGAGGGCGGCGCGGCTGAGGCCCTGGAGGTCGTTGAGGGAAATGACGAGTGCCGGGGCGGTCGCCGCGGGAGGCTCGGCTGGCGCCGGCGAGACGGAGGCGTCGGGGAGAGACGGGGATGCGGCGGTGGTGCGAGTCGAGGAGAGGGGAGCCGGAGGCGGAAGGTCGGACGCGTGCGGCGTGGAGACGTCAGTCATACTTGTGGCGGAGATAAGCGGCGAGCAGGGCAGCTTGCGATTGAAGCAGGTCGAGGCCGGCGTCATTCCAGACGACATGACCGGCAGCGCGCATCTTAACGTGCAGGCTCCACTGCGAGGCGAGAATTTTTCGCGCGAGATCCTCGGAGAGTCCGCGAATCCCGGTCATTCGGGCGATCTGGGTTTCCGGACTGGAGGCGACCACGATGACGTGATCGAACAGGCCTTCCGCACGCGTTTCGAAGAGGAGGGGAATGTCGACCACGAAAATGCGGTCGATGGTCGAGCGCGCCTTCTCGGTCCAGCGGGCGCGAATCGCGGGATGGAGGATGCCCTCGAGGGTCTTTTTCTTGGCGATGTCGTTGTAGATGATTTCGCGAATGAGGGGACGATTGGGCTCGCCATCCTTCGAATAGGCGGCGGGGGAAATCGATTCCAGCACCTGCTCGCGGATATTGTCGTTCGAATCGAGCAGTTCCCGGGCGCAGGCGTCGGCGTCAAAAAAATCCGCGTCGACTCGTTCGAGGAGAAGGCGGCGGAAGGTCGTCTTTCCGGTGGCCACGCCTCCGGTGATTCCAAGGGTCGGCATGGCTTCAGGTTCGGCTGAGGGAGGCTGGGCGCATGGGAGCTGTTCGGAGAAAGCGAAACGGCGGGG
>DATCRI010000079.1 GCA_036569045.1 Chthoniobacterales bacterium
GCGAGGTCGCGCGGCTCGAGGAGGAGCGCGAGGCGAAGAAGGACAGGGTGCGCGCGGCGCGCTGAGACCCTAGCGGCCGCTGCCGGTGGCGGCCTGGAATCGAGTCTCCAGTTCGGTGATGTCCTGATCGAGGATGCTGCCGGCCTCGGGGCGAAGCGCGGTGCGGGCGGAGTCCACCACGCGGCGGGCGCCGGCGGCGTCGCCGCTCTGGGCGAGCGCGCGGGCGAAGGGCGAGACGACCTGATAGAAGAAATTGCCGCCGCTGGTGCGGCCGAGGCGGCTGAGCAGCCCGCGGTATTCGCGCATGGCGTCCTCGGATTTGCCGTCTTTCACGAGGCTGAAAAGGCGGGTGGCTGCGGCGTCGACGCTGAGGTCGGAGCGTTCTCGCCGATTCTGCGAGATGATTTGTGACTCGAACGCGGCGGCGGCGGCCTCATCGCCGTCGGCGCGCGAGAGGGCGGCGAGAGCGCGCTGGTGGCGGACCTTGAGATCGTCGTTGTTGGTGAATTGCCTGATGGCGTCTTCGTGGAAGGCCCGTTTTGCGGCGACCGGGGCGTTCGTGCGGTCGAGGAACGCCTCTTTCGCAGCCCAGGCGAGATCGTTGCGCGGGGAGGTGGAGATGGCGCTGTCGAGGGCGGCGAGTTCGCCTTTCGGGTCGCCGGCGGCGGCGAATATGCGGGCCATGGCGAGGTCGTCCTGCGAGGCGAGATAGGCGGGGGTGCGGCGGAAGCTCTGGGCGAGGGAGGCGAGTTCGTGGTCGTTGATGGGGAGCCACGTCTGGGGGTCGAGGGCTTCGCCGACGGCGTAGTTTTGATTTTCGTAGCGGCCGCAATCCATGTTCCACCGGCCGGGGCCCTTGAGGTAGCCGAACCACGCGTGGCCGCCGTCCGTGCCCTGGCCCGTGAAAAAAAGCGTGGGCAGGCCGCGGGCCTTGCCGGCGAGCATGGCAAAGTAGGCCTGGTCGACGCAGATGCCGCCGGTGGCCTGGATCGCGGCGAGCGTGTAGGGGCCGCCGGACCAGGTGTAGGCCTGGTTCGTGAGGCGGTCGTAGGCGTATCTGATGGAACTGAAGGCGCGGCCAAAATCGCCGCGGGGAAAGCGGGCGTTCTTCTGGGCCCAGGTGAGCTCGCTCGTGGCGACGGGGGCATCGACCACGAATTTCAGGTCCTCGACGTCGAGCTGGCGGAGGTCGTTGTAGAGGGCGTGGCTTTCGTTGCTGGCGACCCAGAAACGGAATTCCTCGACGGGCGTGGCCGTGGATTTCGGCACGTCGGCGGGCTTCACCTGTGAGTGCGGCCACCAGCGTGGCGGGGGCTGGTCGCGGACGAGGGCAATCGCGATGGCGAGATTCTGGCAGGCGACCCATTTCTCCGGCTCGGCCTCCCAGATTTGCTGGAGGGTTTTCAGGACGGCGGGTGCGTAGTCGAGATCGGAGAGCGAGCCGAAGAACGATTGCAGGAAGGCGGGGTTGCCGGCCATGGCGGCGAGGAATGGCAGCGAGAGGCCGTCGGCCACAGAGCCGGAACCCGGAACGAAATCGGACGGAAGAATGTAGTGAAGCGCTTCCGAATCCGTGGAGAGCGCTTTCAGCCGATCGGCGGAGACGGGGACAAAATTGTTCGCCGGGGCGAGGCCGGAACCGATGAAGGTGAGGCCGCCGGAGCGGGGCGAAGCGGGGTCCGTGTAGAAAAAGCGGCCGAGGTAGCGGGTGAGCTCCTGCGGGGCTGGACGGGCGAGCAATTCGCACCAGCGGGCGAGGAGGAGCCAGGCCTGGAACGAGGAATTTGCCACGCTGCCGGCGGAGCCGCCGCGGCCGGGCTGGTAGCCGGCGCGAAGGGATTTGCCGAGCTGGCTGGCGGCGGGTCCCCAGCCGAGCTTCGCCGCATAGGCGCGCTGCTGGGGAGTGGGCGGCTGGCGGAGATTCTGGGCGGGGCTGACCCCGGGCGTCGCGAAAAAGAGGACTGCGGCGAGCCCGGAAAGGCACTTTCGGAATGGGGGCGGCCGTTTCATCGAGGCAGGCCCGTCAGCCGAAGAGGCCGCGGCGCGGTGCTTTCTCGGGCTGGCGGGAGAGGGATTCCATCCGGGCGGTGTCCCGGGCGTTGACGACGGCTTCTTCCTTGCTGATCTGGCGGGTGAGATAGAGCTCGGTGAGGGCTTCGTCGATGGTGTTCATGCCCTCGCGGCCGCCGATCTCGAGGAGGCCGACGAGTTGTTCGTAGCGGCGGTCGCGAATGCAGGCGCGGATGGCGTTGTTCGCGATGAGCGTCTCGGAGGCGAGGACGCGGGAGCCGCCGCCTTCGCGCGGCAGGAGGCGCTGGGAGACGATCATTTCCAGGGCGTTGGCGAGCTGGGCGATGATCTGGGGCTGCTGGTCGCCGGGGAAGGCGTCGACCATGCGGTCGATGGCCTTGGGCGCGTCGATGGTGTGCAGGGTGCCGAGCACGAGGTGACCGGTCTCGGCGGCGGTGATGGCGGCGCGGATGGTCTCGAGATCGCGCATCTCGCCGACGAGGATGACGTCGGGATCCTGCCGGAGGACGTGGCGCAGGGCCTCGGCGAAGGAGCGGGTGTCGTTGCCGACCTCGCGCTGCTTCACGACGCTCCGGGAGTTCGGGAAGATGAATTCGATGGGGTCCTCCACGGTGATGATCATCGCCTGGCGCGTCTGGCTGATCTGTTTGACGATGGAGGCGAGGGTGGTGCTTTTGCCGGAGCCGGTGATTCCGGTGACGAGGACGAGCCCGCGCTCGATCGCGCAGGCACGCTGGATGGAGGGACGGTGGCCGAGGCTGGCGAGATCGGGAATCGCCTCCGGGATATAACGAAAGGCGGCCTCGAGGGTGCCGCGGCTGTAATGGGCGTTTCCGCGGAAGCGACCGAGGGGATTCACCTGCAGGGCGAAATCGAGCTCCCAATCCTGCTCGAGGCGGGCGCGCTGCGCCTCGGTGAGGACGTCGAGGATCATCATGCGGGCCTCCTCGGCGGAAACTTCCGGATGCGGCAGACTGACGATCTCGCCGTTCAGGCGAATGAGCGGGGGCATGCCGGCGACGATATGCAGATCGGAGGCCTGGAGACCGACGGCGTCCGCGAGAAGGGTGACGAGATCGCGCATGACGAGGATTTATCGGCGGGAGGTGAGACTGGTGATGCCGCGGAGGAGACGGGAGAGTTCGTTCGGGCGGTCGACGGAGGAAAGGGCGACGGCTTCGCTGACTTCGCCGCTCTGGCAGAGCGCGGCGATGCTGTTCAGCATGCTGCGGGCGGTGTCGTCCGGGGAGCGCTCGACGAGATCGCGCAGACCGCCGGGGCGGTTTTCCTCGATGTAGGTGCGGGCGGCGCCGACGTTTGCGAAGTATTCGACGGCGAGCCGATATCCGCCCGCGAGCGTGGGGAGAAGCCGCTGGGCGAGCACGCCGACGAGCTGGGCGGCGAACACCCGGGAGAGCATGCGGCGCTCGGCCTCGGGCAGGAGCTGCGACATGCGCTCGAGGGCGTCGGCGGTGTCGGAACCGTGGATCGTTGCCAGCACGAGGTGGCCGGTCTCCGAGGCGTGAATGGTGGCGACGGCGGAGTCCGGATCGCGGATCTCGCCGATGAACAGAACGTCCGGCGCCTGGCGCAGAGCCTGGCGGAGGCCGTCGGAAAAGGTGGCGGTGTCGATCCCGACCTCGCGCTGGGTGAAGACGCTGGCGTTGTCGCGGAACATGAACTCGATGGGATCCTCGATCGTGACGATGTGGCGAGATGAGGACTCGTTGATGTGCTCGAGGCAGGCGGCAAGCGTGGTGGATTTGCCGGAGCCAGCCGGCCCGGTGACAAGGATGATGCCGCTCTGGCGGGTGAGCCACTCGCGGAGCAGCGGGGCGGGGACGCCGAGATTGTCGAGCTCGGGAATCTCGCTGCGGATGTGGCGCAGCACGGCGCCGCGGCGGCCGAGGTTGCGGAACAGATTGACGCGGAAACGCTCGGAGCTGGCCGAGAGGAAGGCGGCGTCACGGTCCAGCGTCTCGGGGGCGCCTCCGCAGGCGGTCCACAGGGCATCGAAAACCTCGGGCGCGACCGACTCGGCATCGACGCGGGCGATGGCGCCGTTGATCCGAAGAGCGAGTGGCTCGCCTTCGTGCAGGATGAGGTCCGAGGCGCCGTAGCGAACGGTCAGGTCGCAGAGATCGTGCAGCGTCATGCGAAGGAAGGGAGCGGGGAAGGGCGTCAGTCTCGCACGGAGGACGAGGTTGGGCAATGGCCGGGCGGGGGGAAGGTCGCGTTTCGCAGGGCGGCGAGAAAGGCCGGGGGATCCGGCGCCATGCGGTGGTCGCGCTCGAGCTGAAGAAGCCCCTGCTGGAGGACGGCCTCGCGGAGCGAGCGCGGGAGGGCGTCCTCGAAAAAGCGATCGGCGGTGGCGCGCATGATCGTGGCCGGAACGGGACCGGATTCGCGGACGAAGGCGTCCCAGGCATCCTCGGTCCGGCTGATAGCCTGCGGATAGAAGACGTTGAGGAGAATATCGCGGAGGCGCTCCGGGCCGACGAGGGCCTGCGGGCGATCGAAGGCGGCGGCTTTCAGGTTGAAACGAGTGTCCCAGAAGGGATGCCCCAGCGATTCGAGCGTGTGCAGGAATGCGGTGCGTTCGCTGCTGGCGAGGGCGGAGCGGATGGGCGACCACGATCTCGCGACCGCGGCGAGGGCGGCCACGCGCCGGTGGGGGTGGTTCGCGGGACGCAGGCCGGCGAAATGCCACGCCTCCGGCGGCAGAATCCAGCGCTCGCAACGCGCACGGGCGGACCACCAATCCTCCCAGAGCACCCGGAGGTAGGCGCGGGTCGCCGGATCGGCAGCGGGTGGCTGGGGCGTTTCCAGGAAGCCCGCGGCGCCGAAGAGCAGGGCCTCGCCGTCGGGGGCCGCTGCGGCGCGCACGTCCACGCGCTGGGCGAGAAGCAGGAACGGGGTCTGGTTGCGCTTGTAGCCGAGGGCCACGGCAATGGCGGCAAATTGCGCGGCATCCTCGCCGTGGGCGGAGGCATGTCGTTGCAGGGCGGCGGCCTTGAGGTCCAGGCGATGCCGGGCGGCGGCGTGAAGGATGGCCCGGGCCCGCGTGGCTTCGGTGGTGATCGGTTCGGGGGGGCGAGCGGTCGATGCGGGGTGGGATTTCGCGGGCGGGAGCGCGATCTGGGGGACTTCGCGGTGGTCGCAGGTGCGGGTGAAAAAGCGCGCGGCCGGGCGATGAACGAAGAGGTGGGCAATCGCCTCGCGAAAGGCGGGATTGCCGGCGTGCCCGTGACGCTCCCAGTCCCGGACATCGAGGTCGAGCTCGATGGCGCCGCGACGTTCCTCGTTGCCGATCCGAATGCGCGCGTCGACGAAATCCGGCCCGGCCTCGTGATTCCAGCGGCCGAAATCCTCGACACGGACCGGCGCGCCGTCCTCGGAAACCCAGTCGCGGCCGAATTCTCCAGAGAACCAGCGGGCTTGTAGCTCGAGTTCGCCGGCGGGACGGGAGGGGGCTTCCGGCTCGCGGATCGTGGTGCCACCGGCGGCAAGGGCGTCGCGATAGGCGGCTGCGGCGGTCATGGAACCGGTGGGTGAAGAGGGGAGAGGGTTTCCGCGATCCGGCCGAGGGTGATTTGCGGGAGCCCGGACGGAAATTCCTTCAGGGCGGTGGAGACCCGGGTGATCGCAGCATCCTGGCGGTCGGCGCGACGGAGCAGGCTGATCTGCTCGAGGGCGATGCGAAAGCGAATGGTGTCCGACTTGGTCATGGCGGCCGCTTCGTCGAGGGTGGCCAGACCTTCGTCCAGCTTGCCGGCGGCGGCCTGCGCCTGGCCGAGCGCTTCGAGCGGCATCGAGTTGCCGGAGGTTTCGGCCAGTTTGTGAAGGGCATCCGCTGCGGCGAGCGGACCGCCGGCGCTTAGGACCGCGGCGCGATATTGTTGCCAGATGTTCGGAGAATCCGTGCCGGAGTCGACCGAAACCCAGCTCCCATACGGGCGATAAAGGGGATCGCCAACGACGATTCCCATCCACGAAAGGCCGCGCTGGGAGGCGTAGGCGGCCTCGCCAAGCGTCAGGCCATTCATCAGGCGATCCTGCAGGAGGTCGAAATGGACGGTGAGTTCCAGATAGGGCTCGTAAACGTTGCCGAGGGTCGCCGCCGCGCCACGGTCCAGCAGCGGGGCGACCCATGCGACCTTAGGATCGCGGATCGTGCGGGCGCTCAAGGAGTGAAGATGGAAGGCGACCGCGCCCGGGACGAATCGGAAGTTCGGTTGGGTGAAAGGACCGGTGACGTCCCCGGCATACCAGCCGTAGTAAATGGCGGCGTCGGTCATCGGGAAGCCCTCGGGCAGCGTCTCGGAAACCGCATCGGTGATGACGGGGAGCCCCTGGCGGCGCATGAGATCCTCGGCGGCGGAGAGCCATTGATCGCCGGTCGCATAGTTGCCGGAATCGATACCGCGTTTGTCTACGTAGGCCCAGCCCCACAGGCCGGTGCGCTCGGTGGCAATCGAGGCGTCGATCATGCGTCGGACAAGGGCGTCGCTGGGGCCGTCGAGCCGACAAACGAGGAGCGGGCTCTGGTTGGGAGGCACCTGAAGGATGGGCGTGAACCGGCGGTAGTAGGGATTGATCAGGAATGCGGGGAGATTCTCACGCAGGGCGAAAAGCGCGGAGAGTTCCGAGTCGACCGAGGCTTCGTTGTGCTGGAGCAGCATCTCCATCGGGCTGTTGGGCGGGAAACCCTCGGGCAGCGGCGGGGGAGGCAGAGCGCCGTCGGGCCGAATCTTCAGCGGCACGCCCCGAATCACCGCGACGAAGCGCATCTTGGAGGACACGACGTATTCGTCGCCGTCGGAATTTCGATCCAGCTGCCACCATTCGAAGCGGTTGAATGCCCGACGGAGCGGCGCCTCGATGTTTACGAGATACTCGTCGCGGTCGATTTCCTCGTCGCCCGAGCAAGGCACGCCGACGAGCTGGTTCTTCGGAATGTCACGCTTCGCGGCGTAATATTCCGCAAGGGCGAGGGAGGCGGGCTGGTTGCTGTTGTAGAGGACGATGGTCGCGGCGGCCTCGGGCGAGGGCGTGTCGGCGAAGGCTCCCGTCGCGAGGACGAGAAGGCCGGCCGCCGCTGCGAGAAGGATTCTCATGCGATGGGCAGGCGCAATCCGTCGAAAGCCATGCGGACGTCCTCGGGAAGCTCGGCTTCGGTCTCGGCATGGCCGAGATCGTGCCCGATGTGCGTGAAGAACGTCCGCCGGGCGCCGACGGCGCGGGAGGCATTGATGGCCTCCGCCACGCTGAGATGAGTGGGGTGGGGATTGTGGCGCAGGGCGTCGATCACGAGCACTTCCACGCCCTCGGCCGCGGCCCGAGCCTCGGGCGGCACCTCATTGCAATCCGTGAAATAGGCAAGCAGGCGGCGGCCACTCTGCGAGAAGACGAATCCCGTGGTGGAGAAGCGCCCGTGCGGCAGTTGCACCGGCACGATCTCGAGATCGCCGAGCCGGAACGGCCCAAGGATCTCGTGGGCCAGCGGTCGCATGTAGTTGCGGAAGGCCGGTCCGGCGGCATCGAACGCGAAGGGGTAGATGCGCCGCAGGTCGTCGAGCACGCCGGGCGTGGCGTGGATGGGCATTTCGCGGTCCTGCGTCTCGCAGAATCGCCGCAGGTCGTCGAAACCCATCACGTGGTCCGTGTGCGCATGGGTGTAGAGCACGGCATCGATGCGGTGCAATTTCTCGCGGAGGGCCTGCGTGCGAAAGTCCGGCGGTGTATCGATGATGAACTCGGCCTCCGGCGTGCGAATGCGGGCCGCGGTGCGCAGGCGGCGGTCGCGGGCGTCCTTCGAGCGGCACACCGCGCAATCACAGGCGATCATCGGCACTCCCTGTGACGTCCCCGTCCCGAGGAAGGTAATTTCGAGGCCGGCCGTCACTTTCATTCCGCCGGCGAAGCTGTCATATTCCCGTCCGCCGCCGCAATGCTCGCCTCTCTCCGTATTCGTAATTTCGCTTTGGTGGAAAGCCTCGCCTGGGACATTCCGGGCGGCTTCGTGGCCATCACCGGCGAGACCGGCGCGGGCAAATCGATTCTCATTGGCGGGTTGAAGCTCCTCCTGGGCGAACGCGCGGACAAGTCCGCCATTCGCGCCGGGGCATCCGAATGTCTCGTCGAAGCGGTCGCGGAATTGCCCGAGGGCTCATCGATTCCCGCGTTGCTCGAAGAAGCCGGCATCGAGCCCTGTGAGGATCGCCAGCTCCTGCTCAAACGCGTGATTTCCGCCACCGGCGCGGGGCGGCAGTTCGTCAACGGCTCCCCCTGCACGCTTGCGATTCTGCGGCAGATCGGCGACCGCCTCATCGATCTGCACGGCCCGCACGATCACCAGTCGCTCTTCGCGCGCGAGGCCCAGACGCGCCTGCTCGACGCCTACGCGGGCGCGGGAAAAAACCTGGCCGATTACCGAGCGGCCCGCGCGGAATGGCTTGCCCTCGAGCGCGAACAGGACGAAAGCGACGCCGCCGGTCAGGCCCGGGAACGGGAGATTGATCTGCTGGCCCACCAGGCGGAGGAAATCGAGGCCGCCGCGCTCATTCCCGACGAAGAGGAGACGCTGGTCGCCCGCCAGCAGACCGCCGCGAATGCGCGCCGGCTCCAGGAGCTCGCCGCCGCCTCGGCCCAGGCGCTCACCGAGGCCGAGGATTCCATCGGCAGCCGCATGGGCGACGTCGCCCGCCTTCTGCGCGAGCTGGCGCGGCTTGATCCGACACAGGCTGATCTTGCCGCGCGGCATACCGCGCTCGCCGAGGAAATCGGCGAGCTCGCCCGGGCCGTGGCGAGCTACGGCGATCATCTCGATGCGAATCCCGCTTCGCTCGCGGAAATCGAGGAACGCCTCGACCTCTTTCAAACGCTCAAGCGCAAATACGGGCGCACGCTCGCCGAGGTGATCGCCTATGGCGACGAAAGCGCCGTCCGCCTCGCGAAACTGCGCGAGCAGGTCGCCCGTGGCGCGAACCTCGGGGCCGAAATCGCCGCGGCGAAATCCCGGGCGCTCGCGGTCGGCGCGAAGATTTCCAAACAGCGCGCCGCCGCCGCGCCGAAGCTCGCTGCAATCGTCCGCAAGCACCTCGGCGACCTTGGTTTCTTGAAGGCGGGTTTCGACATTCGCCTCGAGGCGGAAGAACCCTCGCCCGACGGCCTCGAGACCGTGGAATTCGTCTTCGCGCCGAACCCCGGCGAGCCCGCGCAGCCGCTGCGCTCGATCGCCTCCAGTGGCGAAATTTCCCGTGTGATGCTCGCGCTCAAGACGGCGCTGGCCGCGCAGGACGAAGTGCCCGTGCTCGTGTTCGACGAGATCGATGCGAACGTCGGCGGCGAGGTTTCTCACGCGGTTGGCGCCAAGATGCGCGAGATCGGCACGTGCCGGCAGGTGCTCTGCATCACCCACCTGCCGCAGGTCGCCTCCGCTGCCGGCGCGCATTTCGTCGTGAGCAAATCCGTGGTCGGCGGTCGCACGATTTCGGCGCTGGCCGCCGTCTCGGCCGACGATCGCGCGGAGGAAATCGCCCGGATGCTCGGCAGCCGCTCCGGCGGCGCTGCGCTGGCCCACGCGCGAGAGCTTCTCGACGCATGAAGCGATTGCTGTTCGCGGGGCTTTTTGCCGGCATTGCGGCCGCGCTGCCCATTCCCCGGATGAGCCTGCCACCCGCCGTGACGGTGATCGAGACGGCCGGCCCGGCCACGCCGCTCGACGCCGCGCTCATCCTGCGGGCGATCTTTCGCTACTCGCCGAAGTCGGTCACGTTTCTCGATCCGCTCGCGGGTGAGGACGGACGAAGTTTCCTCGATTCCAAGCTCGCCGACACGAAGGTGCCGGTCTCGATCGGCGCCGGCTCGGCGAAGACGGGAACCGGTAAGCCGCTCCCGGACAGCGTGCCGAATGTTTCCTTTGATCGGCTGATGGTGCGCACCGAGCGAAGTGAACGCGGCGAGGTCTCGCTCGATCTCGACGGATTGTTTCGCAATCGCGCGGTGCTCGTCGAGCGGACGGGCGGCGGGGGCGTCGCGCAAATGATCCCGGCGGAGCCGTGGGCGCGCCCGGTGTGGAAATGGTCGAGCGTGCTGCTGGCGGCTTCGCTGCCGTGGTGGCCATTCGGGCGGGTCGAGCGAGGACTGATCGCGCTCGGGGTCGGCTGCGGCTGGGGCCTGCTGGGAATGGCGTTGCAACAGGAGCTTGGCGTGGCGCTGCCGTGGATCTACCTGCCGCTGCTGGCGATCTTTGCGGTGATTCCTGCCGACCTGCACCTACGCAAAGTTCAGCAGCGGAAACCGGCGGCCTAGCACGGTGGCGCAGACAACGGAGTGAGCATATGCGATGAAACCGGTGTCGTGGCGAAAAGTTCCGTCTCAGAAGAAAGCGATTTGCCTTTGAGCGCCGCAAGCCGCTGTTTATGAACGCCCGATGGAATTCGTAAACCTGGCCCGTCGCACCGAGATCGGCGCGAATTCCTATCTTTTGCGTGCTGCCGGCCGGAACATCGTCCTGGACTGCGGCATGCATCCCAAGGAACGCGGCCTCGCCGCGCTGCCCGATTACTCGTTGATCGAGCCGGGCACCGTCGATGCGATCGTCATCACTCACGCGCATCAGGACCACATCGGCTCTCTGCCGGTGCTCACCCGTGCGGAGTCGAAAGCGCGGGTCTTTCTGACCGAGCCGACCCGCCGCATCGGCGACACGATGCTGCACAACTCGGTGAACGTGATGACCCGTCAGCGCGAGGACGAGGGCATGATGGAATATCCGCTGTTCACGCACCGCGGGATCGAATTTTCCCGCCTCATGTGGCGGCCCGCGCCGGCCCGAGTGACCTTCACGCTCGACGGGGAACGGGGTCACGGCGACGGCGAGGAGCCAACGATGGAGTTCTACCACGCCGGGCACATTCTCGGGTCCGCCGGCGTCCTCATCCGCGCCGAAGGCCGCAGCCTCTTTTACACGGGCGATGTGAATTTCGACGACCAGACGCTCATGCGCGGCGCCGATTTCCCGAAGGAAGGCGTCGACGTGCTCGTGATGGAGACGACCCGCGGCGACGCGCCCACGCCGCCGGATTTCACCCGCCTTGGCGAGGAACGCCGCTTCGCGGACGCGATTCTCGCCGCCTTCGAGCGCGGCGGCAGCGTCACGATTCCCGTCTTCGCCCTCGGCAAGACGCAGGAAATTCTCGCGATGCTCTGGAGAATGCGCCGTGGCGGCGAGCTCGCGCGGACACCCATCTACATCGGTGGCCTCAGCACCAAGATCACGACTGCCTACGACGCCTTTGCGCACAGTCCCGATCGAGGCAGCTCCGAACTCGCGTTGCTTCAGGAAATGGCGCCCTACGTCCTTTCCGGCAACGAGGTGAACACCATGCCGGCGCGCCCGCACTGCATCTTTGCCCTCTCGAGCGGCATGATGACCGAGCACACGCTCTCGAACATCTGGGCGCGCAAGATTCTCCCCGATCCGAAGCAGTCGCTCTTCTTCGTCGGCTATTCCGATCCCGAATCCCCCGCCGGCAAGCTCCGGCAGGCGAAACCCGGCGACATGATCCAGCTCGATCCCGAGCAGCCTGCCGTTCCCTTCCGCTGCCACCACGAGACGTTCAACTTCAGCGCGCATGCTTCTCGCGATTCGCTCCGGGACTACGCCCTTGCCCTGAAGCCGAAGAAAATTCTTCTCGTGCACGGCGATCCACCGGCGATTGCCTGGTTTCAGGCCGAGTTTCGCGAAAAGCTCCCCGGCACAGAGGTCATCGTGCCCACGCCGGGCGAAACGCTGACCCTCTAGGAAAAGCGAAAAGGCCGGACTCCCCCCCGAGCGTCCGGCCTTTTCAAAGTTCTCTCTGGCGAAGCCTTACACGAGCTCGGGCTTCGGCCTTTCCTTCTTGTTCAGCGCGCGCCGCATCTTGCCGAGCGCGATGTTTTGAAGCTGCCGAATGCGTTCCCGCGTCACGCCGAACTTCTCACCGACTTCCTCGAGCGTCTTCGGCTTGCCACCGTCGAGCCCGAAGCGGGAGTTGATGATCTTGCGTTCGCGTTCATCGAGCACGTCGAGCAGGTCGCCGACCTCGTCGCGCAAATCCTTGTCGCGCAAGAGTTCGAACGGATCCTGCGCTTCTTCGTCGCCGACGATCTCGCCAAACTCGGTGGAATCGTCGTCACCGATGGGCGCGTCGAGCGAAGCCGGGCGGATGGCCGCCGTCTTCAGCTGCGACACCTTCGAGGCGAGCATGCCGATCTCCTCGGCCAGCTCGTCGTCGGTCGGTTCGCGGCCGAGTTCTTCACTCATCTGCACCGCCACGCGGCGGATCTTGGAAATCTTGTCCACGAGGTGGACGGGCAGGCGGATCGTCTTGCTCTGATTGGCCAGGGCGCGCTTGATCGATTGCTTGATCCACCAGGCCGCGTAGGTGCTGAGCTTGCCGCCCTTTTTCGGGTCGAAGCGCTCGACAGCCTTCATGAGGCCGATATTGCCTTCGGAAATCAGGTCCAGAAGGGGCAGGCCGAGGCCCTGATAGTCGCGCGCGATCTTTACGACGAGACGGAGATTCGCACGAACCATGTGCGCGCGAGCCTGGGCGTCGCCACGCTTGATCTTGCGCGCGAGCTTGATCTCCTCTTCGACCGTGAGCAGCGGGAACCGCGCAATCTCGCGCAGGTAAAGCTGGAATCCGGTATCGGTATCTTCAATTGCCATTTGTTTTTGCAGGCCGTGAAGGCCCCCTCACTGGTTAAGACGCGGCAGCACGAGCTTTTGTTCGATCGGCGCGTTTTTGTTAATGTGGTTAAGCTTTCGACAGGGTAACCCCTCCGGCGTTCAATCGATTTGAAAATTTTTTCAATATTCCGGGGCGTGACCGAGAAAGAACAGAGTGGACCCGCGGGTGAAACGGGGCTTCGAGGGAAATCCGAGGAGTTATTCTCCTAAAGGTGTTCGGACCGCGTCCGATGACTGGCTGTGGAAATTCCATCGGCTTTCCGCGGCCAAACTGACACAAGGTGAGGTTTGACGGGACGGCGCCGCCTCCCTGATTTGCGATTCCCGACCCATGAGCGAGCCGAAGCCGAAAACCGTCCAGGAATACATCGACGAGACGCCGAACTGGTCCGACGGCACGCGGGTTTCCGAGGCCCCGATGACGTCGATGCAATGGCGCATCTGGATGCTCGCGACCGCCGGAAAATTTTTCGAGGGGCTGGTGATCTTCATGACGGGCGTGGCGCTCCCGCTGATCGTGCGGGAATTCGGGCTCGATGCGACCGGCAAGGGAATCGTGAGTGCGGCGCCGCTGTTCGGCATTCTCATCGGCGCGACGGCGCTGGGCGGCCTCGCGGATCGCTTTGGCCGCAAGGCAATGTTCATCCTCGAGATGGCGCTGTTCGTCGCGTTCCTCGTGCTCGTGACCTGCAGTGGAAATTTCCTGTGGCTCTCGGTCGGTTTATTGGGGCTCGGGCTTGCCCTCGGGTGCGACTATCCAACGGCGCATCTCGTGATTTCGGAAAGCATCCCGAGCAGTTTCCGCGGACGGCTGGTGCTGGGCGCGTTTGGGTTCCAGGCGGTGGGCGCGCTCGTTGGGACGGTGATCGGCTACCTCATCCTGCGGGATCACGAATCACTCGCCGACTGGCGGTGGATGTATGCCACGGCGATCGGGCCGGCGGTTCTGGTGACGATCGGGCGATTTTTCATTCCGCAGAGCGGCCATTGGCTGGTGGCGCAGGGACGCATCCCGGAGGCGGAGCGCGAGCTGCACCGACTGCTCGACCGCGAGCCGCCGTATCCCAGCCAGTTCCGGATCGTGGACCCCGATGCGGAGATGGCGAAGACGGCGGATCGCAAGCCGCGGTTCGCGAAACTTTTCAAGCGGAAGCATCGCCGCGCCACCATCCTGGCCTCGCTGCCGTGGTTCCTGCAGGACCTCGCGACCTACGGGATCGGGATTTTCACGCCCACGATTCTCGTCGCGGCGATCGGCGGCGGGGACAGCGGTCCGGCACGAAATCTCGCCGACCTCATTCACGGCGACATGATGGCCGCGAAGGGCGCGGCGTTTCTGGATGCGCTGCTGCTTGTGGGCATCGTCGGCGCGATCATCCTCGCCGATCGCGTGGGGCGCATTCGCCTCCAGATCCTCGGCTTCATTGGCTGCGCGGCCGGATTGCTCCTCGCGGCGCTGTCGTCCTACGCGAGCGATCCGCTCCGGCTGACGCTGATTTTTGCCGGCTTCATGCTCTTCAATTTCATGACGAATCTCGGGCCGAACGCGATGACCTACCTGATCGCCGGCGAGGTGTTCCCCACGCACATTCGCGGGATGGGCGCAGGGTTCGCCGCTTCGTTCGCGAAGATCGGCGCGGTGCTTACGGCATTCCTGTTTCCGATCTTGCTCAGCCATCTTGGCACCACGACGCTGCTGTTCGGGCTCGTCGTCGCTTCGCTCGCCGGCGCCGTGGTGACATGGCGCTTCCACATCGAGACGATGGGAGTGAACCTCGAAAAAATCGACAGCAGCGAGCCGGCCTAGGCCAGAGCTTCGCGAACGAGCGCGGCGATGGCGGGCGGCAGGTCGAGCGCGAGCGCGGCCTGCTGCGCGGCGGGGCTCATCTTGCGCCAGGTCTTCTGCAGGATGCGGAGGAATTTTTCGCGCGGGTAGTCGGCGTGCTGGGCGGCGAAATCGGCGATTTCGTTTTCCAGAAAGACGAGGCAGGCGGCGTCTTCGAGCGCCTGGGTGCCGGGGTTCGTCATCAGCCCGGTCTTGGAGACCCAGGTTGCGACGTCGTCCGCTTCGGCGGAGGAGACATCTGCCTCGCGGAGCAGCTCGCGGGCGCGGGCGGCCTGGGATTTGTAGAGGCCCTGGCGCCAGGCGTAGTAGCCGGCCTTGCCTTCGGGATAGGTGGCGCGGGGGACCGTCCAGCGTTCGAGGTGCTGGCAACGCGCGGCGAGACGCAGCAAGGGCGAGGCTTCCGGAACGAGGCGGGCGACCCACTCCTCCATGCGATCGGCGTAGACGAGTTCGGCGGGAGTGCCGGCGTCGGTGCGCGAGGGATCGGCGGCATGAGCAGCGTCGATCAACTCCCGGGCGCGTTCGTAGGACATGAGCCGGAGTGTGCGGCGGTGGCCGGGGAAATTCCAGCGTCTAGAGTGGGGGGCGGTCGCCGGGAGCCTCGTCGAGGATGTCGTCGGGAGTGAACATTCTCCGGTCGGCGCCGGCGGAGCGGAGGTCCATCGTGTCGCGGGAGAGCTTGTGGAAAAAGTAGGGTTCGCCCCAGCGGTCGAGCAAGGCGCCGTCGGCATCGAGCAGGGTTTTCTCCGGGGCGAGGAAACGGATTTTCTTCGGGTTATCGCCGAGGAGGGCGCGGGTGATCTCCGCATTCTCGCCCCCGGGGGGATTCTCGTGGAAGACGACGTGGTAGTCGCCGAGCAGGGCGCGCACGATCCCGAGATCCTCGGCGGCGCTTTGGGCCGGAGCGTTGAGAGATTTTGCGGCGGCGATGGAGTCGGTCCATTCGATGAAGCCGTCGGCGGTGCGCGGGAGAATGGTGGCGCGGGCGGGATCTTTCAAAAGATCCGGGCGGGCGCGGGGGGGCGGTGAAGTCGCGGACGGAGCGATCGATTCGGCAGCGGGCGGCGGTGGCGTCGCCGGAGGCGAAGGCGCTGGCGGGCGAAGCAGGAAAAAGGCGAGAACGACGGTGAAGGCGAGGAGAACGGCGGCCGCGACGAGTTTCCGCGTGGACATGGGGGATCAGCCGAGATTGACGAAGCCGAGATTGGCGCTGGCGCCGAAGGGATCGTTGAAGCGGCTGAGGTTCGGGAAAATGGCGCCGAGGGAGTTCGTGTCGACGCCGAGCCAGCGGGCGGCGGCGGCGGCGTATTGGTCGACCGACGTCGTGGGGATCCAGCGGCCACGACCGCCGTCGACATCCTGATCGGCGCCGACCTTGAGGCTGGGGAAGGCGCCGTAGACCTGGCCGCCATTGACGGGACCGCCCATGACGAAGTGGTGTCCGCCCCAGCCGTGATCGGAACCGGCGGCGGAGTCGGTGCCGTTGGGCGTGAAGGTGCGAGTGAAGTCGGAGTGGGAGAGCAGGAGGACGTTGTCGTTTTGCTGGAGGGCGATCATGGCCTGCGAGAAAGCCTTCAGGGAATTGCTGAGCTCGGTCATGAGGTTAGCCTGCGCGGAGAGCTGGTCGGCGTGGGTGTCGTAGCCGCCGATGCTGCAGAAGAAGATCTGGCGGTGATTGCCGATGGCTTCGCGGCCGGCGACGAGCTTGGCGATGGTCTTGAGCTGGCTGCCGAGCGAAGTCGTGGCGCCTGCGTTCGTGAAGATGGCGTCGAGGTCCACGCCACTGCCGGCGGCGGCGGTGAAGGCGGTGGAGACGATGGCTTCGTTGAGCCGGGCGCGGCGAACGACTTCGGCATAGCCTTCCTCGAGCAGGTTCTCGTGAACGTAGTGGGTGATGTCGTCGAAGGCCTTGAGGCGCAGGCCGGCGTTGTTCGCCTTGTAGGTGCCATCCGTGTTCATGGCGTTCCCGTAGGGCCCGGCGCCACTATTGTAGCCGGAGAGCGAGATCGAGCCGGTGGGGGAGACGGTGTATTGGACGACATCGTTGCCGACCTGGAAGCTGTTGATGCCCGAGATGGTGACGGACATGGAGACTTTGTCGCCGGAGTAACCCTGCGAGCGGAGGAGATCGGCCACGCGGCCGCCCCAGCCGGTCTGGAACGGCTTGTCGGGCACGGAACTCTGCCACTCGACCTGCTGGTCGGAATGGGAAAAGAGCTGCGGCGGAATGGCGACCGATTTCGCGATGTATTGGTCGCGGGTGATCGGGAATGCAAGGGTGCCGACATTTGCGATGAAGGCGAGTTCGCCGGCGTCGTAGAGGTCGCGGAATCCGGTGAGGTTCGGGTGAACGGCGAAGTTCCCGGCGCCGCTGAGCGGAAGGGACGCCGGCTGGCCGGCGACGTAGGCGGGATCGGTGGGATCGAGAATGCGGAGGACGCCGCGGGAGTTCTTGTAGTTGTCGTAGGATGCGTTGCCGACCCGCGGGAGCAGCATGTTGTTCGAGTCGTTGCCGCCGTAGAGGAAGAGCACGACCATCGCGCGATAGTCCGTGAAGGTGCTGACCTGCGCGAGGGCCGAGCGCGTGAGGGTGAGGTGCGCGAGCGTGTTGACGAGACCGGTGATGCCGAGCGTCGCGCAGGCGGACTGGCGGAGGAAACTGCGCCGCGTGGTCAACATCTCACGGTCATTGGATTTCTTCATGGCTGGTGGATGCTGGTGGGTGAGCTGGCGAGCAAGTAGAGCAGCGCCTTGTGGCGATCGCCGATGGCGGTGTCGTTCGTGTTGGTGCCGCTCGTGGCGGTGACGGTGTCGATGATGATGCTGCGGGGATTCGGCGTCGGGGCGCTGACGTAGCGTTCTTTCAGACGGCCGCCGGTGAGCAGAAGGTCGGCGTCGTCCAGGGTGGCGGTGACCGCGTCGCGAATCGTGCCGCCGGCGGCGATGACGGCCTTGTAGCGATTGAAGAACGGAACGCGGTCGATCTTCACGTCGTCGAGGGTGGAATCGGTGGCGCCGACGAGCGCGGAGACGCCGACGCCGGTGTCCGACTCGGTGAACGAGCGGCCGTAGTTGATCGCCTGGATGACCTGCGTCTCGGTGGTGAGCTGCATTTCGGGTGCGGTGAGGCCGGCCGCGGCGATGGCGCCGCCGGGGCTGTAGCGCGGCAGGAACCAGTTGAAGACGGTGGGCGAGCGGAGCGGCGTCTGGGCGAGATTCGTGTCGGTGTTGCCGTAGCGGTAGCGCGTGACGCCGGCGGGGAAGTTGTCGAGCTGGCCCGCGGGATAGCCGTAGGCGGAGAGGTCGGAAAGCGGGAGCTTCGAGGCGGCGCCGAAGGCGCGCAGGAGCTGGACGTAGCGGATGATGGGCTCCTTCTGCTTGCCGTGGCCGACGTCGAGCGCGATGGAGGGATTTCGCGCCTCGGGATCGAGGAGGATGGCCTTCACGACGGCCTTGAGATTGCCGCGCTGGCCGGTGCCGTCGTTCTCGAAAGCCTTCCCGACGCGATAAACATAGCCCGCGCTGGGGCTGGACGTGACGAGGCGCTGGATGAGGAGGCGGCTGATGAAGGTGGGCGTGTTTGCGTGGTTCGCGAGGATGTCGAGGGCGGCATCCATGTCGGCGTCGCCGGAGAGGCCGGCGGGAATTGTCACGCCGAGCACGGTCTTCGCGCCGGTGTCGTGGTAGGTTGCGCCGAAGTTCTTCATGGGGTTCAGCCACGAGGCCTGGAAATACGCCGGACCGCTCCCGGCGGTGAAACTCGTGTTGTCCTGCACGGGGTAGCCACTCGCTTTCGAGCCGTGGGACTTGCTGAAGCTCCAGCCGGTGAAGACGCGGGCGAGCTCGGTGATGTCGGTATTCGTGTAGGTATTTGTCGGCGTGCCGGCATTGCCGAGGTTCACGCTGCCGTCGGCGTTGAGCTTGACGAGACCGATCGAGAAAAGCTGCATGACCTCGCGGGCGTAGTTTTCGTCGGGGCTGGTGAGGACGTTGCCGCCGGCGTCGACCTTGGCCTTCTGGTTCTTCAGGCTGCTGAGATACTGCCCCATCATCGGGCTGCGACTGATTTCGCCAAGAAGCGCGCGGTAGCTGCCGTCGGCGTAGCGGCCGAGCATGTCGTAGTAATTTGCGGCGCCGTAGTGCTTCGCCGAGACGGTCGAATCAACCTCCGAGATGACGAAGATCTCGCTCAGGGCGAAG
>DATCRI010000080.1 GCA_036569045.1 Chthoniobacterales bacterium
CCTGCCACTGCCCGCTGCCGGACGGCATTTCCGCCGATGTCCGCATGTCGCCCGCGGAATTTCCCGTTTACGTCGACCTCGTCGCCCGCGCCCGGGAAGAATGGGCCGGCCGGGTGGACGTGCGCCTCGGCCTCGAGAGCGATTACTACCCCGGCGTCGAGCCGTGGCTGGAAAAACTCCACGCCCGCGTGCCGCTTCACCACGTCCTCGGCAGCGTCCACTATCACGTGCCGGAATACCGCGCCCGACACAACACGGGCGACGCATTCGCCTACCAGCAGCTTTACTACGAGCACCTCGCCGAGGCGGCCGAGACCGGCCTCTACGACACGCTCGCGCATCCCGATCTCATCAAGAACGACGCCCCCGCGGCGTGGCACCTCCCCCGCATTCTTCCCTTCATCGCCCGCTCCCTCGACCGCATCGCCGCCACCGGCGTGGCCATGGAGCTGAACACCAGCGGCCTCGACAAGGCGCTCTCCGAGATGAATCCCGGTCCGGTGCAGCTCGCGCTCATGCACGAGCGCGGCATTCCCGTCGTGATCGGCGCGGACGCCCATCGCCCCGGCCGCGTCGGCGACCGCTACCCCGCTGCGCTCGGTTTCCTGCGCGAGGCCGGTTACACCGAGGTCAGCTTCTTCCTCGATCGCCAGCGCCAGACGGTGCCGATCGACATCGCCCTCGCCTCGCTGCGGGTTCCAAAAGACGCCTCACTCGCTGGCTAGCGGCCTCTCTGCGGAATGCCCGGCTGCTGGATCGAGTCCCACGTGCCCGCGCGGCTCGACCGGCTCCCGTGGAGTCGCTGGCACTGGTTCATCGTCGTCGCCCTCGGCGCCACGTGGATCCTCGACGGCCTCGAGGTCACCCTCGCCGGCGCTCTGGGCGGGATTCTCACCCACCCCGGCGCACTCGGCTTTACCGAGACGCAGGTGGGCGGCAGCGCCACCGCCTACCTCGTGGGCGCCGTCGCGGGCGCGCTCTTCTTCGGCTATCTCACGGACCGCCTCGGCCGCAAACGCCTTTTCTTCGTCACCGTCGGCGTTTATCTCGGGGCCACCGCTCTGTCCGCCTTCGCCTGGGACTTCCCCAGCTATCTTCTCTTTCGCTTTCTCACCGGCGCCGGCATCGGCGGGGAATACGCCGCCATCAACTCCGCGATCGACGAACTGATTCCCGCCCGGTTTCGAGGCCGGGTCGCCCTTTTCATCAACTCGACCTACTGGATCGGCGCCGCCATGGGCGCCGGCGCCACGATCTGGCTGCTCGATCCCGCCCTCGTGCCCGTCTGGCTCGGCTGGAGGCTCGCCTTCGGCATCGGTGCCGTCCTCGGGCTCGGCGTGCTCCTTCTGCGCGCCTGGGTGCCGGAAAGCCCGCGCTGGCTGCTCATTCACGGTCGCAGGCCCGAGGCCGAGGCCACCGTTGCCGCCGTCGAGGAAATCGTCGGCCGCACCCGCGGAGCGCTGCCGCTGCCCGAGGGCAATCCGATCCGCATTCGCCAGCGCACCCACACCCCGTGGCGCGAAATCTGGCGCGCCGCCGTCGTCGAGCACCCGCGCCACACCCTGCTCGGGTTCTCGCTCATGGTGTCGCAGGCGTTTTTCTACAACGCCATCTTCTTCACCTACGCCCTCGTGCTCATGCGCTTCTACGAGGTCCCCGCGCAGAATGTCGGCCTCTACCTCCTGCCCTTTGCGCTCGGCAACGTCCTTGGCCCCTTCGTGCTCGGCCACCTTTTCGACACCGTCGGCCGCAAGCCAATGATCGTCGCCACCTACGCCCTCTCGGGCCTGCTGCTCGCCGCGACCGGCTTTCTCTTCCAGGCCGGCCTGCTCACCAGCATCACCCAGACGCTGGCATGGAGCGTCATCTTTTTCTTCGCTTCGGCTGCGGCAAGCTCTGCCTACCTCACCGTCAGCGAGATTTTTCCTCTCGAGATTCGCGCCATGGCCATCGCTGCCTTCTACGCCCTCGGCACGCTCATCGGCGGCGCCCTCGCGCCCCTGCTCTTCGGCTACCTCATCGGCACCGGCTCCGCATCGGCCGTGCTGGCCGGTTACCTCTTCGGCGCCATCCTCATGCTCGCCGCCGCCGGCATGGAGGCCTGGATCGGCGTCAAAGCCGAAGGTCGCTCGCTGGAATCCATCGCGCCCCCGCTCTCCACACGGGAGTAGTCGGACGGGTTGCTCATTGACCGCCCGGGAAAAGCCGCGCCTCAGCCGTTCAGCTCGGCGAGCACCTCGGGATCGCGCACGTCGGCCCAGTCGCCGAGCAGCTCGAAGGCTCGCACGCGTCGGCCGCTCAGCGCCAGCGCGCGAATCGCATCCGTGAGTTCGTATTCGCCTCGCGGCGACTTCTCGAGGCGCGCGGTGAACTCGTAAATGCTCGGCCGGAACAGATAGACGCCCGCGTTATACCAGGGACTCGTCGGCTCGCCCGGCTTCGGCTTCTCACGCAGGTCCGTCATGTGGAAATCCGCGTCGACGAATACCGCGCCGCCCTTGCTGACGTCCTCGCTGTGCTTCACCGAAATGATCGCCTCCTCGTCACCCGGCGCGGCGAGCACGCCGTAGTTCCGCGGATCGAGCAGAATGTCGCCGTAGCTCAGCAGGAACGGATCATCGCCCGTGAACGCCCGGCCCAACTCGACCACGCGCCCGGTGCCGTCCTGCGTGACCTGCCGCTGGTAGCTCACCGAGACCCCGAACACACTGCCGTCACCGAAAAAGTCGCGCACGACATCCTCGCGGTAGCCCACGATCAGCAGCACGCTGGTCACGCCCGCTCCGCGCAGCCCCTCGATGATGTGCTGCAGGATCGGCTTCCCCCGCACCGCGATCATCGGTTTCGGCAGGTCATTGGTCAGTTCGCGCATGCGGGTGCCACGGCCTGCGGCGAGGATGACGGCTTTGGTCACGGTGCTCATAGGATGGATTTTACCTTCGTGCGGCCGCCGACGTTCTGTAAACCGTATTCCTCCGCCGCATGAAGCGACTTCGTATCACCCACACCACCGAATACCGCTATCACGAGCCCGTGACTTTCGGCCCGCATCGCGCGTTCGTGCGCCCTCGCGAAGGGCATGATGTCCACATCGAGGGGTCGCTGCTCCAGATCACGCCGAAGGCCAAGGTCCGGTGGTTCCGCGACATGTATGGCAACTCGATCGCCATCCTCGATTTCCAGGAGCCCGGCACGCTGCTGCGCGTCTTCAGCGAACTCGACGTCGCGCATTACGACGAGAATCCGCTCGATTTCATCATCGATCCCGAGGCCGTCGCGTATCCCTTTCGCTACCCGATGGACGAGCAGCCCGAGCTCATCCCCTACCGCCTCTCCGCGTTTCCCCGCGACGGCACCGCGCTCAAGGACTGGCTCCTCCAGTTCTACAAGCCCGGCCAGCTCATCGGCACCTTCGACCTCCTGTCGAACCTGAACACCGCCATCTTCGAGAATTTCCGCTACGCGCGGCGCGAGGAGGCCGGCATCCAGACGCCCGCCTACACGCTCCAATGCGGCACCGGCTCCTGCCGGGATTTCGCCACGCTCATGATGGAGGCCGCGCGGCAATGGGGCTTCGGCGCTCGCTTCGTCAGCGGCTACCTACAGACGCCCACGAGCGAGGATCAACACGGCGCCACCCACGCCTGGACCGAGATTTACATTCCCGGCGCAGGCTGGCGCGGTTTCGACCCCACGAACAACGCCCTCGCCGGCTCCAAGCACGTCTCCGTGGCCGTGAACCGCGACCCCGAGAAGGCCGCGCCGGTCAGTGGCTCGTGGAAGGGCCCGCGAAGCGCCTTCGCGGGCATGAGTGTCGACGTGCAGGTCGTGCAGATCTAGGGACGGTGGGCGCATTCGAGATCGGCGGCGCGGGCCAGCGCGCCTTCAATTCCGCGGCACGCACCGCCTTCCGCGCCATCTTCGGCGTCGCCACGCGCACGCGCATCCGGCACCTCGCGCCCATTCCCCAAGGCGGGCCGCTCATCCTCGCGCCGAATCACATCAGCCACTTCGACCCGCCTCTCATCGGCTCCGTCTTCCCGCGCCACGTCGACTGGATGGCGATGGAGGAGCTTTTCCGCAACGAACGCTTCGCCCGCGCACTCGCCCTCACCGGCGCCTTTCCGGTCCATCGCGACGGCAGCGATCGCACCGCGCTGCGCACGGCCGCCCATCGGCTCCGAGCCGGCCGCGTGGTCGGCATTTTTCCGGAAGGCGGCATTCGCGCCGGCGAATCGTCCATTCTCGAAGGCGCGCCCATGCGCCCCGGCGTCGCCGCGCTCGCCCTGCTCGGCCACTCGCCGATCCTGCCCTGCGTGATCGCCGGCACCGACCGCCTGTATCATCGCGGGAACTGGCTCCGCCGCCCGCCGGTCTGGATTCTCACCGGCACGCCGATCGCACCCGAAGGCGAACGCGAGGCGATCCACGCGCGGCTCGCCGCGGCCTACCTCGACCTTCGCGTCCGGATCGTCGCTGAATTCGGCCTCGCCGAGCGCGACCTCCCGCACACCCCGCAGGCCCGCAAGGGCGAAGATCCCTACGCGCCATGAGCCGGCTGATCGCCCACGCGATGGACGCCGCGATGTGCGCCATGATGAATCACCTCCAGTGGCGCCTCCGCCACGACACCTGCACGCGCGAGGAATTCGAGGCCTATCTC
>DATCRI010000081.1 GCA_036569045.1 Chthoniobacterales bacterium
CGTCAAATATGGCCGCCCGCCACGAGGCGCGCAAATGTCGCGAGGGTGTTGGCGTCGCAAATCCGGCCCGTCGCGATCCATTCCCGCAACTCGGCAGGCGTGAGCGCGCGGCATTCCACGATGGCCTCGTCGTCATCGTGCGCATGTCCGTCGTCGTGGGGCTCCACGCCGGTCGCGAGAAAGAGATGCGCCTGCTCATCGGTGAATCCCACCGAGGAATAATACGAGCCGAGCGGGATCATCTCGCCCGTCGCGTGGGACCCCGTCTCCTCGCGCAGCTCGCGGTGCGCGGCCTCGAGGATGTGCTCCGGCGTCACCGCACCGTCGACCTGGCCCGCGGGAAATTCCCAGAATTCCGCCCGCACCGGCACGCGCTCCTGCCGCACGAGCAGGAACTTGCCTTCCGGCGTGCACGGGGCAATCACGACCGCCTGCTTGCGGCGCACGACCGTCCATTCGACGCCGTTCGGACGCGTGGGCGTGGCGACAAGCTCGCGAACGACGCGCAAATAAGGCGTTTCCGCGAGAATCTCGCGATGGAGTTCGCGCCACCCGCTCATGCCGCGAGGGTCGACCGCCAGAAATCCAGCCGGGCCCGCACGTTCGACGCGGAGGGCGCGCCGATCGCCTTGCGGGCCGCCAGCGCGGTCGGAATGTCGAACACGTCCGCCACATCGTCGGCGAATACCGCCGAGGCCGCCCGATAGGTTTCCGGGGACAATTCATTCAACGGCACGCCGCTGCGCGCAGCCTCGCCGACCAGCTTCCCAACGACTTCATGCGCCTCGCGAAACGGCACGCCTTTCCGCACGAGATAGTCGGCCAGATCGGTCGCGAGCAGCAGCGGATCGGCCACCGCCTCCGCGGCGCGGACGCCATTCACGCGCGCGCCGTCGAGCATTTCGGCGTAAAGCGCGAGTGTGAGATCGATCGTATCGAGCGAGTCGAAGACCGGTTCCTTGTCCTCCTGCATGTCGCGGTTATAGGTCATTGGCAGGCCCTTGAGCACGGTGAGCAGCGCGACCAGATTACCGTAGAGCCGTCCCGTCTTTCCCCGCGTGAGTTCGGCGATGTCCGGATTCTTCTTCTGCGGCATCAGGCTCGAGCCCGTGGTGTGCCGGTCGCTCAGCTCGATGAAACCAAACTCCGCGGACGCCCAGAGGATCACGTCCTCGCTGAGTCGCGAAAGGTGCATGCCGCAGATCGCGAGCGCCGCAAGCAGCTCACAGGCAAAGTCGCGGTCCGAGACGGCGTCCATGCTGTTCTGCGTGACGCCCTCGAAGCCCAGCTCGCGCGCGAGAAACTCGCGATCGATCGGGATCGTCGAGCCGGCAATCGCGCCGGAGCCGAGCGGGAGAAAATTCATCCGGCGGGCGGCATCGGCGATCCGGCCAGCGTCGCGGTCGAGCATCTCGACGTAGGCCAGCAAATGGTGCGCGAAATACACCGGCTGCGCGCGCTGGAGATGCGTGTAGCCGGGAATGACAACGTCCTCATGCCGCTCCGCGAGCCCGACAAGAGCGAGCTGCAGGGCGCGAATCCGCTCGCGCAGGCCCTCCGCCGCGTCGCGCAGATACAGGCGAATATCCACCGCAACCTGGTCGTTGCGGCTGCGGCCGGTGTGCAGCTTCGCCCCCGGCTTGCCGATGCGGCGTGTCAGCTCGGCCTCGATGTTCATGTGCACGTCCTCGAGATCGGTGCGGAATTCGAAGGCGCCCCTGTCGATGTCGGCCTCGATCTCCCGCAGCCCGGCATGAATGGCATCGCGCTCTTCGACGGTAAGAATTCCCGCGCGCTCGAGCGCCGCCGCGTAGGCGATGCTGCCGCGAATGTCGTGCTTATAAAGCCGCCAGTCGAACGATACCGACTCGCTGAACCGCTTGAGGAGGTCGGATTGCTCCTCGGCGAAACGTCCCTTCCACATGCTATCGGTCTTCCCGCTGATTCCGGCAGGCGCCGTGGATCTTCAATTCGTCGCAATGCCCCTCGATGCGCACGATCTTGTTCGTCGGCGAGAACCCGAGGCGGCGGGTGATGCAGTTTTCCAGGAGTTCCATGTTCGGATCTTCAAACTCGATGATCTTGTCGCAGTCGACGCAGATGAGGTGGTTGTGCGTCGGGTGCTCGACGAAATTCGGGTCGTAATACATCACGTCCTTGCCGAGATCGAGTTCGCGCAGGAGGCCGCTGCGCACCAGAAGCGGCAGCGTGCGATAGACGGTCGCCCGCGACACCGACGGCTCGATCTTCTTCGCCATCTCGAGCAACTCCTCGGCGTGAAAATGCTCTTTCGTCTGCATCACGGCCTCGATCAGGGCCTCCCGCTGCACGGTCCGGCGCAGACCTTGTTCGGCCAGATATTCGTATACGGATTCTCGAAGGGGCGTCTCCACTCCGCCCCAGCCTATGGGCTGCCGGAGTCGAGTCAAGGACGGGACGGACGAAAGAAAAAGTGCCAGAGGTCTACGGCAAAGCGAAGAAAGTTACCGTTGCTGCATTCCTGCCCTGGCGGGGTTCACCCGTCCGCAGTCCATAGCCCCTGACGCGTTCAAGATAGGAGGCGCGGTCCGTCGCGCAATGGAAAAAGTCGGAAAGATTGTTTCCGCGATTCCGGGGCTTGCACAATCCCGGGAGGGCGTATATCTCCGTCGCAGGCATGAGGTTTCCCCCCGTCACTTCCGAGCACGATCAAGCCGCAATATTTTTTGTTGCTTGCAATTGCGCGACGAATTCCATACTCGCCACCGCTTAACCTTAACAGTTCCTCACTGACTCCCCTTCCATGGCCAAATATTTGTTGATCGCCGCCGTCGTCATCAGTCTCGCAACGGCTGGCCTCGGTTATAAGAACTACTCGACGCTCACCGCGACCAAAGCCGATCTGGCCAGCACCGAAGGCACTCTCCGCACGACGCAGAAGAATCTCGAAACATCCAAGAAGGATCTCGCCGCCGCCAAGACCGCCACGGAGGCCGCGACCACCGATAAGGAAAAGGCCACCGCGGAACTCGCCGCGACTTCCAGCCAGCTTTCCACCGCCAAATCCTCCCTCGAAGCCGCGGAAGCTGCCACGAAGGAAAAAGAAACCCAGATCGCTGCTCTCCAGAGTGAAATCGACGGCCTGAAGGCCACGATCGCCGCTGGCAACGGTAATGGGGACACAACTGTGGGACCGGCTGGCCCCAGCGCTCGAGAGCAGGAACTCGAAGCCCTCGTTGCCAGCCTCCAGGAGAAGCTGAAGGCCAACGAAGGCCAGCTCGCCGACCTCCGCACGAAGGAAGAAGACCGCCGCAAGAACCAGATGCGCCAGGGCCTCGAGGGTCGCGTGCTCGCCGTCAACTCCGCCTGGAACTTCGTGGTGCTCAGCATCGGCGACAAGCAGGGCGCGGTGAACAACGCCGAACTCCTCCTCAAGCGCGGCGGCCAGTATCTCGGCAAGGTCCGCATCACCTCGGTCGAGCCCTCGACCTCCATCGCCGACATCGTCGCGAACACCCTGCCGCCCGGCGTCGCCGTGCAGCCCGGTGACAGCGTCATCTTCCAGTCGAGCGCGAATTAAGGAGCGCATGTCGCACGGAATCGCCGCCATCTTCGGAATCGCGCTGGCCGGGCTTTTGCTCGGCCTTTCCGCGTGTTCGACCAACGATCCGGACACCGGCCGCCCCCGCGAATCCAACATTCCGTGGAACCGGCCCGCCAGCTGGGAAGGTCCGGGCGTCTACGGCTCCGCGATCAACCAGCGCTGACTTTTCCCGGCGGTCTCTTCGGACCGCCGGTTTCTTTTTGAGCCGATGGCGGGACGCATTCTCGTAATTCGCGGCGGCGCGATCGGGGACTTCATCCTCAACCTCCCCGCGCTCGGTCTCCTGCGGGACGCATTTCCCGAGACGAGCATCGAGCTGCTCGGCTATCGCCACATCGTCGAGATCGCCGTCGATCGCCACTACGCCCAGGCCTCGCGCAGCATCGAATCCGGCCCGCTCGCCGGATTTTTCAATCCAAAGTCCGAACTCGATCCCGAACTCTCGGCCTACTTTGCGAGCTTCGATCAGGTCATCAGCTACCTCTTCGATCCCGATGAGTTCTTTGCCGGGAACCTGCGCCGAGCCGGGGTGAAAAACCTGCTCGTTGGCCAGCCGAAGCTCGCGGACCACAGCCACGCCGCGAATCAGCTTGCCGCCCCGCTGGAACAGCTCGCCCTCTTTCTCGAGGACCCGGCCGCGCGAATTTTTCCGAACGACCACGATCGCGAGGCTGCCCGAGAATGGCTCGGGGGACCGCCGCCCGTCGCGATCCATCCCGGCAGCGGTGGCACGAAGAAAAACTGGCCGCTCGATCGCTGGATCGCCCTCGCGATCCACCTGCTTGCCGCCGGCGAGCGTCTCCTCGTCATTGGCGGAGAAAGTGACCAGCCGCAACTCGCCGAGCTTCGCGCCGCCCTCGCCGGCCGCGCCGTTCGGTTTGCGGAACACCTGCCCCTCCCCACCCTTGGCGCCGTGCTGGCGGGCTGCCGGCTGTTCGTCGGCCACGACAGCGGCATTTCTCACCTCGCCGCCGCGGCGGGTGCACCCTGCGTTCTGCTCTTCGGCCCGACCGATCCCACCGTCTGGGGGCCGCGGAACCCCGGCGTCCGCATCATTTCCTCGCCGACCGGCGTGACGGCCGACATCACGCTGGATTCCGTGCGGGAAATGGTCGATCAACTCAGAGCGGATGCCTGAAACTCGCCTCATTGCCATCGACCCGTCCCTGCGCTGCTCGGGCTACGCCCTGCTCGCGTCCGACGGGCGCCGCCACCGCGCACTCGATTACGGCGTGATTCGCAATGTCGCCTCGTTGCGCCCTTCCGGCTGCCTCATGGCCATCCATGACCGCGTGCGCGAGCTCTTGACGCAATGGCAGCCAACCGCCATGGCCATTGAGAGCGTGATTTACGTGCAAAGCCATAAGACGGCGATCTCGCTCGGCGCCGCGCGCGGCTGCGCCATCCTCGCGGCCGCCCAGGCCGGCCTGCCGATCCACGAATATCCCCCCACCCGCGTGAAGCAGGCCGTCGTCGGGAATGGTGCCGCGCAAAAGAGCCAGGTCGCGTTCATGGTTCGCGCGCTGCTCCAGCTCACGGAGACGCCTTCCCCCGACGCCGCCGACGCCCTCGCGATCGGCCTCACCCATTTGCAAACCGCGGCCGCCGCCGTCCGCCGTCCGCTTCCCCATGAATCTCTCTGAGCCGCCGCCGATCGAATGGCTCGGCCGCATCTCCTTCGAGGCCGCGCTTGCCCGCCAGGAAGCCGAGGTCGCCGCCGTCCGCGCGGGCGCATCCATCGGCCGTCTCTTCCTGCTGGAGCACGAGTCCGTCTACACCATCGGCCGCACGCGCGATCAATCCAGCCTCCTCCTGCGCGACCACCTTCCCGCGCCGCTTCACGAGATCAATCGCGGCGGCCAGGCCACCTGGCACGGCCCCGGCCAGCTCGTCGGCTACGCCATTCTCGACCTGCACCACCATGGCGGCGATCTCGTCCGCTACCTGCGCTTCCTCGAGGAAGTCCTCATCGATGCACTCACGCACTGGCAACTCGAGGGTCGGCGCCGCGACGGGCTCACCGGAGTGTGGGTCGATGATCGGAAGATTGCCTCGATCGGCGTGGGCGTGCGCCACTGGATCTCGATGCACGGATTTGGCCTGAATGTCTGCGGTTCGCTCGACGGCTTCGCGAGCATCATTCCGTGCGGCATTTCCGGCGTCGACATGACCTCCGTCGAACGCGAGTGCGGCCGCCCCGTGACCGTGAAGGAAGTGGCCGATGTCGTCGGCGAGCGTTTTGCCGCCCTTCTTCCGAGCCTGCAGTGACGCTCAGAGCTTCAGGAAATTTCCCAGCAGGCGCTTGCCCTCGGAGGTGAGGATCGACTCGGGGTGGAACTGGACGCCGTAGATGGGCAGTTCCTTGTGCGTGAGGCCCATGATCTCGCCCTCCTCGGTCCACGCGGTGATCGCGAGGCAATCCGGCAGCGATTCGCGCCGCACGAGCAGCGAGTGGTAGCGCGTGGCCTCGAACGGGCTCGGCAGATCCGAGAAAACGCCGGTGCCGTCGTGCAGGATCGGCGATGTCTTGCCGTGCATGAGCCGCCCGGCCCGCACGACCTCGCCACCGAAGACCTCGCCCATGCACTGGTGGCCAAGGCAGACGCCGAGGATCGGCATCTTCCCGCCGAACTCCCGCAGCACGTCGCAGCTGATGCCCGCCTCCTTCGGCGTGCACGGCCCCGGGGAAATGCAGATCCGCTCGGGCTTCAAGGTCGCAATCTCGCCGAGCGTGATCTCGTCGTTCCGGCGCACGAACGGCTCCGCGCCGAGTTCGCCGAAATACTGGACGAGGTTGTAGGTGAACGAGTCGTAGTTATCGATGACGAGAATCATGTCGTGGCTTTTCCGATGGCCTGCGCGCGCGCGATGGCCCGGGCGGCCGCCATCGCCTTGTTGACGCTTTCCTGATATTCCCCCTCGGGCGTGGAGTCCGCAACCACTCCGCCGCCGGCCTGCACGTAGGCGGTGCCGTCCTTCAGCACGACCGTGCGCAGCGCGATGCACGAGTCGAGATTGCCGTCGAAGCCGAAGTAGCCGACCGCACCCGCGTAGACGCAGCGCTTGCTCTGCTCGAGGTCGTTGATGATCTGCATCGCGCGGACCTTGGGCGAACCCGAGACCGTGCCGGCCGGGAATGTGGCCCGCATCACATCGAAGGGCGAATTGCCACCTTTCAACTGACCGGAGACGTGCGTGACGATGTGCATGACATGGCTGTAGCGCTCGACCGTCATGAAATCGCTCACCTCGACCGAGGCGAACTCCGCGATGCGGCCGACGTCGTTCCGCGCGAGATCGACGAGCATCAGGTGCTCGGCGCGTTCCTTGGGATCGGCAAGCAGATCCTGCTCGAGCGCGAGGTCTTCCTCCTCCGTCTCGCCGCGCTTGCGCGTGCCAGCGATGGGACGAATTTCGACGAGACCGTCAGTCACGCGCACGTGGACCTCGGGCGAACTGCCCACGAGCGCGAACGTGGGATTCACCCGCAGGCAGAACATGTAGGGCGACGGATTCACGAACCGCAGCGAGCGGTAGAGATCGAGCGGATCGCCGGCGAACGGCGTCTCGAACCGCTGCGACGGCACCATCTGGAAAATGTCGCCCGCGCGGATGTATTCCTGCGCCTTCTCGACGATGGCGTGGAACTGCTCCCGCGTCGTGTTGCTCGTCATCGCGTCCGCCGAAACCGGCGCCTCGACCGGAATCGGCGCGAACTCCACGGCGACGCCGAGACGCGCGACGGCCTCCTCGACGCGACGACAGGCGTCCGCATAGGCCTCGGCCGCGTCCGCGCCATCAAGCAGGGCATTTGCGAGCACCTTCATTCGGCGACGGCGATGATCGAAGGCGACCACCACGTCGGTGAGCATGAAAAAGAGATCCGGCACGCCGAGTTCGTCCTTCGGCGGCGGGCCGATCACCGGCTCGAACCACCGCACGGCGTCATACGCGAGATACCCGACCGCGCCTCCGCGGAAAAGCGGCACGCCGGCCTGCGGCGCGACGCGATAGGCCGCCATCAGCTTCTCCAGCTCGCGCAACGGATCGCCTTCGGCTTCGAAGGTCCGTTCGCCATCGGGGCCGGCAAAGGTCACTTGTTTGCCATGCGCGGTGAGCGTCCAGCGGGCGCCGGTGCCGAGGAACGAGAAGCGCCCGACGTGGTCGCTGTGCTCGGCAGACTCGAGCAGGAAACTCGGCGCGTCGCCGCCGAGCTTGCGATAGGCGGCGATCGGCGTCTCGACATCAGCCACCAGCTCGCACCACACCGAAACGACATTGTAGTCGGTGGCGAGGCGGGTGAATTCTTCGAGCGAGGGTGAGAGCGGAGGCCGCATAGGAACCGCCTAGAAAATCAAAGCGACCCCGCCCGGTGCAAGCTGCCTCTCAACGATCGTTCGCCGGCTAGAAACTCACCTTCGGCGCTTCGCGCTGGGCGGCGTCGTCGATCGCGAAGAGCTCGGCCGGCGCAAAGTTGAACATCCCGGCGATGATGCTCGTCGGGAAAACCTCCCGCTTCGTGTTGTAGGCCATCACCGCGTCGTTGTAGGCCTGCCGCGAAAAGGCGACCTTGTTTTCCGTCGAGGTGAGTTCCTCCTGCAGCGCCATCATGTTCTGGTTGGCCTTGAGATCGGGATAGGCCTCGGCCACGACCATCAGGCGCCCGAGCGCGCCGGTGAGACCGGCTTCCGCCGAGGCCAGGCTCCGCATCGCGGTGGGATCCCCGGGATTCGCCGCCGCCGCCGCGCCCGCGCTCTGGGCCGCATTCCGCGCGTTCGTCACCGCCTCGAGCGTCTCGCGTTCGTGCTTGAGGTAGCCCTTCGCCGTCTCGACGAGGTTCGGAATGAGGTCGTAGCGGCGCTTGAGCTGCACATCGATCTGCGCGAAGGCGTTCTTGAAGCGATTCCGCAGGGTGACGAGGCCGTTGTATTGGCTGATCAGGAACAGACCAACGATCGCGATGAGGACGATCAAACCGACGAGAATGGCAAGGGCGATCATGCCCCCGACAGTGCGTCGGCCCGGCGAGCCGCGCAATCTGGAAATCGCAACGTTTTTCCCTCGAAAAATCCCCCGAGCTCTGATTCCTAAAGCGCCGATGTCCATTCAGGCCGTTCTTTTCGATCTCGACGACACGCTCATCGTGGATGAAGCCGTGTCCGCCGCCGCGCTCGACGCCACCGCCCGCCACGCCTTCACGACCCTGGGCGCGAACCGCGATGCCTTCCTTCGCGACGCCCGCGCGCACGCCGTTCGCCTGCACGCCGCCAGCCCCGTGTATCCCTACTGCAAGCGCATCGGGATCAGCGCCTTCGAGTGTCTCTGGGGCAGATTCCTCGGCGACTCGGCCGATCTGACCGCCCTGCGCGAATGGGCTCTCGCCTACCGCCAGCAGGTCTTCGACGCCACCCTGCGCTCGCAGGAACTCGAGGGCGAGGAGGAAGCCGCCGCCGAACTCGCCGCGACCTTCGCCGCCCAGCGCCGGAAACTCCAGCGCCTGATGCCCGACGCGCGCGAGGTGCTCACCCGACTCTCGAAGAAATACCGCGTCGGCCTGCTCACGAACGGCGCCCCCGATCTTCAGCGCGAGAAGCTCCTCAACTCCGGCCTCGAGCCGTTCTTCGACGCGGTCGCCGTCTCCGGCGAGCACGACATCGGCAAGCCGAAGCCCGAAATCTTCCACCGCCTTATCGCGGAGCTCGGCGTCGGCGCGGACGAGGCCGTCATGGTCGGCAACAGCCTCGAGCGCGACATCCTCGGCGCCCGCAACGCCGGCATCACGAGCATCTGGATCAAGGTCACCGGTTCCGAAGAGCCCGCCGACGTGCGTCCCGACCACACCATTCTCGGACTTGCCGAGATTCCCGCCCTGCTGGAACGTCTGCCCGCCGCTTGACACATTCGCAGAATGGCCGATTGATGATTCTGCTATGACAAAACTGCTCACCATCGCCCTCACGATCTCTGCCCTTGCCCTCACCTCCGCTTTCGCTGGCGATTGCGGCGGCTCCTGCGGCAAGAAAAAGGACGAGAAAAAGGAAAGCACCAAGGAAAACGCGGTGCGCGTGATCCAGCTCTAAGCCGGATTTCACGACGAAACCGACCAGCGCGGCACCGGCAACGGGCGCCGCGCTTTTCTTTTGCTTGCCCGGCGAGGCGAGGCCGCAAGAATGCCGCGCATGAGGCTTCCCAACTTCATTGAAAGTCCGTGGAAGATCATCCGCACCTCGATTCAGATCTTCGGCGAAATCGACGGCGAGCAACGCGCGGCCTCCTTCGCTTACTACGCGATCTTTTCACTCATTCCCCTCCTCGCGCTGCTTCTCTCCGTCGGGTCCATGTTCTTCGACCCCATCGCGGTGAAGCACGCCGTCCACGACTACATTCCCGCGAACGCCCCGGGGCAGGAAACGCTCTGGCAGATGGTGGATGCCCTCCAGCGC
Source organism: Chthoniobacterales bacterium (assembly GCA_036569045.1). NCBI lineage: Bacteria > Pseudomonadati > Verrucomicrobiota > Spartobacteria > Chthoniobacterales > Chthoniobacterales bacterium. Next base: position 10,027 of record DATCRI010000081.1, read on the forward strand.
GCCCGCGGCGGCGTGAGCTTCATCTCTCTCGTCATCCTCGCCTGGTCGTCGCTCAAGTTTTTCCAGGCCCTCGTCCGCGCGGTGAATGCCGCCCTGCACACGGAGGACATCCCGTGGTGGCAGATGCCCCTCAAGAACCTCGTCATGGTCGGCATTCTCACGAGCGGGTTCACCCTCGGCATCCTGATTCCCGCGATCATGCAGGGCGTCGCCAAGGCCCTCACGGCCTTCGAGCATTTCGTCCTCGCCCACCTTCCGAATCTACAGCTCGCCCCGGTCTACGCCGTTCTCGAACTCGGTCGCTACCTCGTCGGCGGCCTCGTGCTGCTTTACACCGTGACGATGCTCTACGCCTTCGCCCCGCGCCGGCGCATCCTCTTCCGCCACGTCTGGCTCCCCGCCCTGCTCGTCACCGCCGGCCTGCAGCTCTCGCAAATCGCGATGGTCAACTACTTCTCCCATTTCGTGAACTACAACGCCGTCTACGGCCCCATCGGCGGCCTCATGCTCTTTCTCTTCTGGGTCTACCTTGGCGGCCTCATCATCATCTTCGGAGCCAGCCTCTGCGCCGCCCTCGTCCGGCTCCATCCCGAGCGAAAATTTTTGTAACGCGTAAAGCGTTGCGCCATCTCCACCTCCACCGAAACCCGCGTTTCTCGACAGGAAATTTCCATCCAACGCACCGATCTCCGCACGGATTATGCTGAGGACCGATCGTATGGACCCGGTATCGCCTTCGCCCGACCTGATCGCGGCCACCCAGGCCTTTCGTCTGCGCGTCGAATGGGGACTCGAGCGCATTCGTCGCGAGCCACGCGACTACGCCCAGGCCCGAATGACCGCAGAGGATATCGAGGAATTTCTCGAACAATGGGCGCCCCAGATTCCCGACGGGGAAGCCCGGGAGCCTCTCGCGGCCATGCGTGAAACTGCCGCCAGTCTCCGTCGAGCGCTCCATCGCGCCGAACTCGAACGCCTCCACGTCGTGCTCGAAGCTCGCGAACAATGGCATACCTCCGAGCTCTTTCTTCAAATGGCCGTGGCCATCATCAGCCTGTTCCGGGAAGCCCCGCCCGCGCTTCTTCCCGGTCTGCAGGCTGCCTACTCCGGCGACAGCGGCCGCCCCTTCGACGCCGAGGAAAGCTACCGCGAAGCCGAGGCCGACGTCGAACGGGACGAAACCACCTACCGGAGGATTGCGAACGCCTTCGCCGCGGACTTTCCCGATTTCGACAAGCCGGAACTTCGCGAGAAACTCGACAAGGTCACCCTCGATGGCTGCCGGGCCTGGCGCCAGCGCGTCGCCGGGGACCTCATCGCCTTCGCCGCAGCGTGAACACGCGTCTCGTCGCCTACTCCGCGTCCTTCTTCTGCTTGCCCTTGAGTTTGAAGGAAATCGGCAGACCGGGATACTCGACGACGTCGCGAATGCGGGCCGTGAGGTAGGCCTGGTAGCTGTCGGAGAGTTTTTGGGGATCGTTCACGAAGAGCAGGAACTCGACGCGCCCGAAGGGACGCGCCGACGGAGCGGCGAGCTGCGTCGCGTAGTAAATCTTGAAACGACGCGCGCCGTGCATCGGCGGGGCCTGCCGCTCCACCGCGGCCTTGAAGAGGCGATTCAGCTCGCCGGTGCCGATCTTGCGGCCGGCGTGCTCGCGGATCTTGCGAATCTGGTTGAAGAGGCGCGGCAGGTTTGTCGCGTCCTTCGCGGAGAGCACGATCACCGGCGCGTAGCTCAGGAAGAAAAGTTTCGCGCGCAGCTCGTCGACCTTCTCCTTGAGCAACTCGGTGTCGTCCTCCTTGCCGACGAGGTCCCACTTGTTCAGGACGATCACCGCGGCCTTGCGGGCTTTCTGAATGAGGCCGGCGATCTTCTTCTCCTGCACGGTCACGCCCTGCGTGGCGTCGATGACGAGAAGGTTGAGATCGGCGCGGTCGATCGCTTTTTCGGAACGCATCACGCTGAAGACCTCGACGGACGTGTCGTGCTTCGAGCGATGGCGAATGCCTGCCGTGTCCACGAGCGTGAACTTGTCGCCGCGGTATTCGTAAGGAATGTCGATCGCGTCGCGGGTGGTGCCGGCGATGTCGCTGACGATGGTGCGGCGGTCGTTGAGGATGGCGTTGACGAGCGAGGACTTGCCGACGTTTGGCCGGCCGACGATCGCGATGCGCGGCGTGTCGCGGTCCTGCGTGTATTCGTCCTCCGTCTCGGCGAGATCGAGCGCGGAGCTGATGCGGTCGACCAGCGTCTGAATGCCGCGGCTGTGCGCGGCGCTCACGCCCACGAGGTCTGTGAACCCGAGGCGCGCGAAGTCGGCGAGCAGGTTTTCCTGCCGTTCATTGTCGATCTTGTTCACCACGATCACCGCCGGCTTTCCGGAACTGCGGACGAGCTTGCCGAGATCGGCGTCGAGCGGCGTCACGCCGGCCGGACCGTCCATCACGAGCACGAGCAGGTCAGCCGCTTCGATCGCCACGTCGGCGGCGAAGCGGGTGTCCTCGGCGAAGTCGGGATCGGGCTCCGCGCCAATGCCGCCGGTATCGATGATCTCGAACGGAGCCGGGCCCATGCGGCAGATGGCGTGGATGTGGTCGCGCGTCACGCCGGCCTGGTCGTGGACGATCGAGATCTTCTGCCGAGCAAGGCAATTGAACAGGGCGGACTTGCCGACGTTGGGTCGGCCTAAAATGGCAATGGTCTTCATGAGTTACGGCTTCCCGGCGGCCTCATGATGCGTCATTTGGGCCACGCCGCGAAAGACATACTCGATTCCGCTGACAAATGTAAAAAAACCTGCGGCCCACACCGGCCCCTCGAGATACGGGATCTGGAACATCGCCCACGCGACCGCGACCATTTGCAACGCCGTCGCCGCCTTTCCCGCGAAGCTCGGCCGCACCTCGAGATGATCCTGCACCATGCGCATCGCCACGCAGCCGAGCACGATCACCGCGTCCCGCGCGATCACGAGCACGGGAAACCATAGCGGCAGCGCGTAATGCCACGGGCTCACGCTCAGTGTGATGATCGCCGTAAGCAGCAGCCCCTTGTCCGCGATGGGATCGAGTAACGCACCGAGCTTGCTCTCCTGGTGCAACCGCCGGGCAATCATCCCGTCGAAGGCATCCGTCACCGACGCGATGACAAACGCCGCCACCGCGGCCCAGCGCAACCACTCCTGCGGCGCCTTCGCCTCCACGCTCGCGCCGTAGTAAATCGCGAACATCACGAAGACCGGGATCAACAGGATCCGGAGCACGGTCAGCATCATGGGGATGGTCATGGCAGAAGGAAATCGTAACCCGGTGGCTCCACGCGCTTCAACCTCGACCTCTCGCCCGGGAAAGACCGCGCCCGGATTCCGTCTCCCTTCCCGCGCCCGCCTTGTGCATAACCACTGCATGCCGTCCGCCTACGCCCTCGCCGCCGCCGTGCTCGCCGCGCTCTGGCTTGCCGCCGCGTTCTCCCGGGCCGCCGTGCGGCGCGCGCTCGTGAACGGCCTTCGGTGCCTCACGCGCCACGGCGAGGTCGTCCGCATCCCACTGACGTTTGCCCTTGGCTATGCCGCCTTTCAATTTCTGGCCGTGGTCACGATGGATGCCCGCCTCGATGCGAAACTCCCGATCATCATCTGGGACCTGCCGCCGCCGGTCTCGACTCTCGCCGGCATGAGCTGGCTGCCCGCGGCGGAACACACCGCCGCGGTGTTCACCGTCTTTACCGCGACGTTTCCGCTCTCCGCGTGGTTCGCCTTCCTGCTCGTGATCAATACCGGCGGCCTGCTCGGCGAACTCGCTCGCGCGCTCCGCAAGCGCTTCGGCGCCGTCCGGGGCATCCCCCTGCTCCTCCTTCTCTTCCTTGGCGCGCTGGCGGCGGTCCTCAAGCCCGCCGTCTACCTGCTGCTCCCGGAACTCGCGGAATTCGTGCCGATCACCATCCCGATGGCGATAAACGCCCTGTCGACGGGCTTCGAGCTGCTGCTCGGCATCTATTTCCTCACCTACCTCATGCTGCTCACCCACGTCTGGCTGCGCGGCCTTTCTTTCGAACGGCGCAAGCTTCGCCGTCTCGCCATGCGTCGCACCGGCGTCGTGCTTCGCTGGTCCCTCGTGCTGCTCGGATTGTCAGTCGCCGTCATTCTGCTCCCGCTCTATGTCGGGCTGCTCGTCGCTCCGGGAGAGCCGTTCTACGAACGATGCGTCTGGTTCTCGACATGGATCGGCCGCCCGGTCGTCACAGCCGTCGCCCTGCTCTCCTGCGCCGTGCAGGCCAGCCTGGTCTTTCGCAGCGAGCCGCTTCGAAACGCGCGACGCCGTGGGGGCCGACTTTTTGCCCGCCACGCCGCGGACATCGTTCCATTTCTGGGCGTCGCCGGCCTCAGTTTTTTTGTCCTCGAGATGGCTCTGGAATTCACCCTCGCCCGCCTTGGCGCAGAAACTCTCGTCGGCTTCGCCGGCCGTTTCCTGGCCGCCGGCATCGAGGCGTTTCTCTCCGGATGGTTGATCGCGGCTTGGGTTTGCCTTTACAAAGGATTTTCGTCGGACCGAAAAGAGGTGCTGTTTTGATCGCGTTGAGCTGTTCCCGTCTCCACTGCCATCGTCCCGAATGGAATGGAGGTCCGGCCTGCGTCCATGACGTGTCGCTCACTTTCGAAATCGGCGAACTTCACGCCGTCACCGGTCCGCCCCGCAGCGGCAAGACGCTCCTGCTTCATCTCCTCGGTCTGCTCGACGAGCCCGATTTCGGAGAGGTCGAACTCTTCGGCGAACTCGCCTCCCCCGCCCCCGAAGAAACCCGCCGCGAGATTCGCAACTCCGTGTTCGGCTACGTCTTTCAAAGTCCGTGCCTGCTTGCCGAGTTCACCGTGGCGGAAAACATCGCCATGCCTCTCTTTCGGATTTTCCAAACGGAGGAATCCCTCGCGCAGATGCGCGTGTGCGAGCTGCTCGAGCGATTCGGCATCGACGACTCTGCAAACGACCCCGTCGCCGCGCTCGATCCCGACCGGCAATTCCTCGTCGCTCTTGCGCGGGCTCTCGTGCATCGCCCGCGCATCCTCCTCGTCGCCGAGCCCGCCCGGTCCGCGCTCCTGGCTCCCGCGGTGCGACACGCCGTCGACTCCCTCGGCGTCACCACCATTTGGGCCGGCGAACCCGGTGACTGGACCGCGCAGTGCGATCAGGAGATCAGGCTGGAACACGGCTGCATCGTCGCTCCGCTGACCCCATGAGCGAGCTCGTGCCCGCCGCCATCGCGGCCGATGTGGAATCCGGACGCAAGGCCTCGAATCTGGCCTTCGCCCTGTTTGCCCTCCCGCGCCAGCGCCGCGCCGACGCCGTCGTCTTCTACCGGCTCTGCCGCATCCTCGACGACATCGCCGACTCTCCCGCCCTCTCGTCGGAAGTCCGCAGCCAGACGCTCGATGCCTGGGCCGAGGCCCTCGCCGGTGCCCGGCCGCTTCCCCCCGAGTTCGCCGACCTCGTCGATCGCTACGATCTCGACCGCTCGCTGCTTCTCGAAATTCTTGCCGGTGTGCGCGCCGACCTCACCGTCTCCCGCTACGCCACCTTCGAGGATGCCCGTCGCTACTGCTGGCGCGTTGCGAGCGCCGTCGGCCTCGTGAGCATCCGCATCTTCGGCTGCACGTCACCGGCCAGCCCCGCCTACGCCGAAGCCCTCGGCCTCGCCCTGCAATGGACGAACATCCTCCGCGATGTCGGTGAGGACGCCGCCAACGGCCGCATCTACCTGCCGCAGGACGAACTCGCCCTCTTCGGCGTGGCCGAGGCGGACATTCTCGCCGGACGGGCCACTCCCGAATTTCAGCGCCTCGCGGAGTTTCAGGCCGAACGCGCCGCGCAGCTCTTCGCCGCCATCGCGCTCCCATCCGAGGATCGCCGCCCGCTGCTCGCCGCGGAAATCATGCGCGCGATCTACGCAAAGCTCCTCGACCGCATGCGCCGGGATGGACTTCGCGTGCTCGAGCGACGTTATCGCGTTTCCCGCGCCGAGAAGCTCCTGCTCGCGGCCGGCGCCCTGCTCAGGCGCTGACTCAGCTCTGGGCCAGACGACGAATCGCCCGCTCGAGCGACGAAAGATCGACCGGCTTCACGAGATGCTCGTCGAATCCCGACGCGAAGCTCTTTCGAATGTCCTCCTCCATCCCATAGCCGCTCATCGCGATGCTCTTGACCGACGCCCGTTTTTTCAGGGCCTCGATGAACTCGTATCCGGTCATGTCCGGCAGCCCGAGATCACTCACCACGATGTCGAACTCCTGCTTCGCCACGAGGGCGAGTCCCTCGCCCGCCGTATGCGCGGCCGTCACCGCATAACCCATCGCCCCGAGGAGTTTCGTGAGCATCGCCGCCGTGTCCGCATGATCCTCGACGATGAGAACCCGCAACGAATGGTCGCGCCGGTCGGCCGCGCTCTTCGGCCCCTCCTCGCCCTTCTCTGCTGCACCCGCCGGCAGGTCGATCGTGAACGTGCTTCCCTGCCCGCTCCCATCGCTCTCGGCCCGAATTTCCCCCTCGTGCAGCTCGATCAGAGCTTTCGAAATCGCCAGCCCCAGCCCGAGCCCGCCGAATTGTCGCGTGACGCCCACGTCGCCCTGCTCGAACGCATCGAAAATCTTCGGCAGAACCTCAGGGTCGATCCCGACTCCGGAATCCTGGATCGCGATCTGCACGCACCCCGCGACCGCTCCGGACGTGCGCACGGAGATGCGGCCGCTCTTCGGCGTGAACTTGATCGCATTCTTCAACACGTTCCACAGCACCTGCTGCAGCCGCGCGGGATCCACTTGGACCTGTCCAGCCGCGGGGTCGAGTTCGACGACGAGCCGCACGTCCTTGTCCGCCGCCTCCGCCTCGCACATCGCCGCCGCCTGCCGCACCGCGTCATTTGCCGGGATCGCCTTCAGGTGCAGCGCGAGCTTGCCCATCGTGATCCGGCTGAGATCGAGCAGATCGTCGATCAGCTTGGTCTCCAGCTCGACGTTGCGGCGAATCATCGCCATATCGGCGCGAAGCCCTGCCGGGACCGTCGGATCCATTTCCAGCGAACTCGCGACCATCAACACCGGCGTGAGCGGCGTGCGCAGCTCGTGGCTGAGCACCGCGAGGAAGCGATCCTTCGAACGACTCGCCGCCTCGGCCACGTCCTTCGCCTCCTTGAGCGCCGCCTCGATTCTCTTTTGCTCCGAGATGTCGCGCGCGATCTTCGATGCGCCCACAATCTTCCCGCCGCCGTCCTTGATCGGAGAAATTGTGAGCGAAACCATCACCCGGCTCCCATCCTTCCGCACCCGCTCCGTTTCAAAATGCTCGACCGGCTCGCCCCGGGAGATGCGTCCCATGATGATCGTCTCCTCGTGATGCAGCTCCGGCGGGATAAGCATGAGAACCGGTCGCCCGATCGCTTCCTCCGCGGAATAGCCGAACAGCCGCTGCGCGCCTTTGTTCCAGCTCGAGATCACGCCGCTGAGGTCCTTGCTCACAATGGCGTCGTCCGAGAATTGCACGATCGCCGCAAGCTGGCGCATGGCGCCTTCCGCCCGGCGATGTTCGGTAAGCAGACGCGTCGTTCCTACCACCGCCGTCACCGTCCCGTTTTCGTCGAAGACCGGACTGAAAATGTAGTCGTGAATATCGGCACGGCCTGCGGCATCGGTGAAAACCGTCTCGTCCCGGATCGCCTTGCCCGTCGCGAACACCGACAGCAGCTGCCGGTGGATCTTCTCCGCCAGCGCGGGAGGATATTCCAGGTCGAAGACATTTTTTCCCAGCACGTCGACAAGCGACTTTCCCCACACTTCGAGGAGCGCCTTGTTTGCGAAGAGCACGCGCGCTTCCCGATCGAAGCTGTAAACGAGGTCCGGAATGTTCGCGAGGGTCGCCTGAAAGAGGTTCGCCTGCGCCTCGATCTCCCGCGTGAGGGCTTGCACCTCGGCCTCGCGTTGCTTGCGCTCGGTGATCACGCGCGTGGACCCCGCGACAATCTCCACCTGCCCCTCGGAATCGAACACCGGGCTGAAAATGTATTCGTAGAATCCCGTCTCGCCGGCGGGACTCGTGTAGGCGGTCTCGTCGCGCACGGTTCTTCCGCTCTCGAAGACTTCCTGGATCTGCCGATGCAAAAGCGTCGCCAGTTCGTCGGGATATTGCAGATCGAAGAACGTCTTTCCGACGCCTTCCTCGAGGGTCAATCCCCACAGATCGAGCAGCGGCTTGTTCACGTAGATGAACCGGCCCTCACGGTCGAACGTGTAGGCGAAATCCGCGATATTCGAGAGCGTCGTGTCGAAAATGCGCGCCTGATCCTCGAGCCGTTGCGACAGTTCCTGAACCCTCGCCTCATTCACTTTTCGCTCGCTGATGTTTTGCACGTAGAGCGACAACCCGCCGGCCGAGGGCGAGGCGCGCACCTCGAGCCAGGCCTTCAGCGGCTCGTAGAAAAGCTCGAACGTCCCCGGAGAATCCGAGTTCATCATCCGGCGGTAAAATTGCCCGATCTCGCTGTCGACGATGTCCGGAAATTTCTCCCAGACATTCTGCCCAAGCAATTCGTCCGGAGACTTGTAGAGCGGCGCAACGAGCTGCATGTAGCTCGGGTTCACGTAGGAAAAGCGCCACTCCCGGTCGATCGCCGCAAACGCATCGCTGATGCTTCCCAGGATGGCGAGCAACCGGTCCTCGCCGGCCTGCAATTCCTCCTGCAGGCCGCGCGCCGCGATCTGTCGCCGCCGCGCCCGCAGCGCCGTTCTCACCACGCTGACGAAGGACGCCGGCCGCAGCGGCCGCTCGAGCAAGGTGACGTTTCCAAGTCCCTTCCATGGCTGGGACGAGACGGCATCGGCTTTCACTTCGTCGGCGAGAATGACCACCGACAGGTCGGCCCAGTCGGGTTGCCGGAGCAACACCGCCTCGAAGGAATCCCTGCTGCCATCGCCGAGCACCTCCGCCGCAAGAATGAGCGCGCCACAGCCCCGCTCGATGCCAGCGCGGATCGCCGCGGCGTCCGCGCAGATCCGCGGGCGCAGGTTCGCCTCCTCGAGCAGGCTCGCCAGCCGGCCGGACTCCACCTCGTCCGCGGTGAGGATGAGAACATCTTCTGCGCCGGGATCCGTCATGGGCGGAAGCGTGAGGTCATTTTCCAAATTCGCTCGAGAGCTGTTTTCCGTTCGGGGAAGCCCGGGCTATTTGCAGAATCTCTCGACGCTTTTCTTCACGGCCTCGTCCATCGCGATGAGCGGTGGCCACTCCCGGCGGAAACCCTCGCCCGCGAGTTTCCGCGTGGCGTCGATTCCCATCTTCGAGCCGATCGCGATCTCACTCGTCGCGTGGTCGAGCACATCCGACGGGCCCCTGGTCAACAGGCTGTCGCGCTGCGGATCGGTATTCGCGCACAGGCGAAAGAGCACCTCGCTCGTGTTGTGCACGTCCACGTCGTCATCCACGACGACGATATATTTCGAGAACATCATCTGCCCCATCCCCCACAACCCGTGCATGATCTTGTAGGCCTGCATCGGATAGGTCTTCCGGATCGAGACGAACACCGCGTTGTGAAAAACGCCCTCCGCCGGCAGCGCGATGTCCACGATCTCGGGGAAGTTCATCTTGAAGATCGGCAGGAACAATTTCACGGATGCCGCGCCGATGTAGAAATCCTCCATCGGCGGGATGCCAACGATCGTCGCGGGATAGATCGCGTCCTTCCGATGGGTGATCGCCGTGACGTGAAACGTCGGATACGGCTCCGGCAGCGTGTAGTAGCCGGTGTGGTCGCCGAAGGGCCCTTCCATGCGCAACGGCTCCGTGGGATCGACGTAGCCTTCGATCACGATGTCGGCATTCGCCGGCACCTCGAGGTCGTTCGTCTCGCACTTCACGAGATCGATCGATTTCCTGCGCAGGTAACCGGCGAGCAAAAACTCGTCGAGACCGTCCG
>DATCRI010000082.1 GCA_036569045.1 Chthoniobacterales bacterium
CGACGTCCCATCCGCTGCCCAATCGCGCACTTGCGGCGACCGTCACCGCGTCGTCCGTCCGCCCCGAGTTCAAGGTCCCCGTGAAGAAGGATCCCTCGCTCGACCGCACGGAGTCCTTCGTGCCGGGGTTCGCGACCGACGGCAGCAACGGGAGCCGCTGGATGGCCGCGCCCGAGGATAAGACGCCCTGGCTCCAGGTCGATCTCGGCGCACCTCGCGACATCCTCGGCACCGAGGCGTATTTCGTGCAGCCCACGCACGGCCACGCCTTCAAGATCGAGTCCTCGCTCGATGGCAAGACCTGGCAGCCCTACGTCGAGCACGCCGACGTCCGCATCCAATCACCGCATCAGGACAAGAAGCCGACTCGCGCCCGCTATCTACGCCTGACGATCCTCCAAGGCACTCCCGGCCTCTGGGAGTTCCGCGTGTATTAACACCTCGCCGATCACCACGACCGCCACCTTCTGATTCTTAGCCATAACCCTGACACTGCCATGAAACGCAAATCCTCCTCTTTACTCAGGCTTCCCGTCCTCGCCGCGTTGCCTTTCCTCGCTGCCGTTGCGCACGCCCAGCACGGGCAATCCACCTACGTCGTGCCGGAAGGCATGGTGCCGGGCGGACAGTATATCGATCGCTTTCTGCCCATGAAGCCCAACGGGCCGCTGCGTTCCGACGTGTGGGGCGTGGATGCGGTCAAGCCGCGCGACGTGGCCAATGGGGTGGAGGACGCCAAGTTCTCGTATTGGTGCACCTCGGTGGTGAAAGATCCCGCCGGGAAATATCACAATTTCGTCGTGCGCTGGCCGGAAAACTCGCGGAAGGGGCATGCCGAATGGCCCAACTCCGATCTCGTCCGCGCGATCGGCGACAGCCCGACCGGCCCCTTCAAAATTGTGCAGGAGATTGGCAAGGGCCACAACGTCACCGCCTATCAAGCCAAGGACGGCACCTGGATCCTCTACATCATTGGCGGTTGCTATCGGGGTCCGTCGTTGGAAGGTCCGTGGACGCGCGGCAAGCTGGAGTTCGACACCCGTGGGCGGGCCCCAGTGGACATGACCAACGGCACTTTCGCGCAACGCAGCGACGGAAGTTATCTGATGGTCAACCGCAGCGGTGAGGTATGGATCAGCAAGGACGGCAACAAAGATCCCTACCGCCGCGTCTCGAACCGCTCCGCTTATCCGCCGGTGAGCAAGGCCCGCTTCGAGGACCCGGTCGTCTGGAAGGACGACGTCCAATACAACCTCATCGTCAACGACTGGTTCGGCCGCGCCGCCTACTATCTCCGCTCCCGCGACGGCCTGCGCTGGGACTGGGACCAGGGCCTCGCCTACGGCCCCGGCATTTTCCGCCACGAGGACGGCAGGATCGAGGACTGGCACAAGATCGAGCGCCCGCGTGTGATCCAGGATGAGCGCGGCCGCCCCACCCACATGCTTTTCGCCGTCATCGACGACGCCAAGGAGTTGGACAAACCCAACGATAACCACAGCTCCAAGGCGATCGCCGTGGGCGTCACGCCGCCGCGCACCGTCCTCGTTCGCAAACAAGGCGACCGCTTCTTCATCGCCCTCGAGGCGGAGAAAGGCTTCGACCCCGTGAAAGATGTCGATCCCGCGACCCTGCGATTCGGCGCTCCGTCCCGCGTGGACTTCGGCAAGACCTCCGCCCCGCTGTCCACGAAGGTCGTCGGCAACCGCCTGGTCGCCGAGTTTTCCGCGGCCGATTGCGGATTCCAGGCCTCCGACCGCACGGCCAAACTGCTCGCCCGCGACCGCAAGGGCGGGCTGGTCTTCGGTTATGCCGCCCTTCCCGACGAACCCGCCGAATACCCGATGCTTAGCGCCCACGGCTCGATCAAGGCCGGCCCGATCAAGAACGGGACGCGCGAGCTGACCGTGCAGGTCGAGAACTTCGGGTTGGCGAAGTCCGCCGCGACCCAGGTCAAACTCCAGCTCCGTCCGAAGGGGCGCGAGCCGCTCACCGTCGCCGCCCCGCTTCCGTCGCTGGCTCCCTATGCGTCAACGGACGTGAAATTCCGCGTCCCCGCCGAACTGACGCCCGTCGGCGAGACCCCGCCGGTCGAGATCGTGATCGAGAGCGAAGCGGAAGCGACTCCCCTGAAGGTCGCGCTGCCCAAACTATCCTGACCACTCCCGCAGTCCGCATTTCGAGCGCAGCAACCGGTTTGCCACTTGCTCCGCTCGAAATCCCCTTCGGCGTTCGCTGGAGCGAGTGGACCGCCGACCACGGGGTCGGGCGGCCCGCAGCCGAACGCGAACCGGCCCGACGGAAGACCGCTGCGCCGACCGCACGCTCGACTTGAAACTTTCTCCGGGCCAGTCGTTCTTGATTCCAGCCTGATGAGGGCTCACCTTCACGGGCCTACGCAGGGTTCCGATGCGGCGTAGCCCCCGAACGTTTTCCTCCAATTCCCACTCCCATGAAATTCTCGCTTCGATTTCTCACCCCGCTCTTGATGGCGACCACGTTGCTCAACGCTGCGGATTCTCCGACGCCCGATTCGATGTCCGGCCGCGCGCCGCATTTGGCGAATCCCATCCTGCCGGGCTATTACGCCGATCCCTCGATCGTGCAGGACGGCGGCAAGACCTACATCTACGCCACGCTCGATCCGTGGGGGGACAAGACGCTCGGCTGCTGGGTGTCGTCGGACTTCAAGAACTGGACCTACCACGTCTTGAACTGGCCGACGAAGGCCGAGTGCACGAGCCCGACCTCGAGAGTCGCAGCCGTCTGGGCGCCCTCCGTGCTTAAGGGCAAGGACGGCAAATACCACATGGTCGTCTCCGTCGGGAACGAGATGTGGGCCGGCGTGGCCGACCACCCGCTCGGTCCCTGGCGCAACGCGCTCGGCGACCGCAAGCCCTTCGTTCCCTGGGATTACAAGGACGGCGTGTATCACATGATCGACGGCGAGCTCTTCCTCGACGACGACGGCCAGGCGTATCTCTACTGGGGCTCGGGCTTCGGGTGGAAAAACGGCAAATGCTGGCTTGTGAAGCTCACGCCCGACATGGCGCACTTCGACGGCGAGGTGATGGACATCACGCCGGCGAATTACTTCGAGGGACCGTTCATGGTGAAGCGCCACGGAAAATACTTCCTCATGTATTCCGCCGGCAAGACGGTCGAGGACAACTACCGCGTCCACTACGCCGTGAGCGACTCGCCGCTCGGGCCGTTCGTCGAGGGGCCGGGCAGCCCGATCCTCGTCACGGACAAGAACGTGAACGTCATCAGCCCCGGCCACCACGCGGTTTTCCAGCGCGACGGCCGCGATTACATCCTCTACCATCGCCACAGCATTCCGTTTAACCGGAAGTTCATCGGCCGGCAGGTCTGCGTCGATCCCATCACGTTCACCGCCGACGGTCGCATCGAAAAAGTCGTCCCCACTCACCAGGGACCGCCGCTCGTCCAGGGGCGCGCAGAGTCGGAAGCGAAGCTGATGGCCCGCGCGAGCATCACCTCGTCCAGCGAGGCCAGTGAATTCACCAAGGCAGCCTGCGCACTGGACGACAATTACGCCACCCGCTGGGCGCCGGCGCTCGACGCAAAGGGAGCATGGCTCCAGATCGATCTCGGCTCGGTTCAAAAGATCGAGCGGCAGCTCATCCGGCCGGAATACGCGTGGAAGCCCTATCGATTCGCCATCGAGTCTTCGATGGACGGCAAGTCATGGAAAAAGGTCGAGGATCACACGCGGAAGGCGGTCTCCGGTTCCCCCTTGATCTCCAATCGGCCCATCACCGCCCGCTACCTGCGCCTCGTTTTTCCCGAGGACGTGAAAGGCTCCGACATCGGCGTCTTTGAATGGGCCGTTTTCTAACCGCGACTCCCTTTCCTACCCACCCGTCCATTTATGAAAAATACCCTCCCGATCGCATTTGCGCTGCTTGCAGGCGTTTACTGTGCTCACGCCCAGAACACGAAACCGGCAAAGACCTTCATCGATTACTTTTTGCCGACCCCCATCGTCGGCGCGCTTTCGAAGGACGTCTGGGGCGCGGCCACCGTTGGCCTCCGCGATCCGAAAAACGGCCTCGAAGACGTGACGATGACGCAGTGGAACTACTGGGACGGCAAGATCCTGAAAGGCCCGGATGGAAAGTATCACCTCTTTGGCAGCCGCTGGGAGCAGGGCAAGGGACATAAGGGCTGGTGGGAGTCGAAGGCCATCCATGCCGTCAGCGACCACCTTCTCGGGCCGTATGTGGACAAGGGGCTCTGCTGGCCGGGCAACGAAGGCGGCAAGGGCCACAACGTTACCGCGCTTCAACTTCCCGACGGTCGCTACGCGATCGTGATCAGCGAAACCCGCCCGGGCATGGTTTTCGTTTCCAAATCACTCGATGGTCCGTGGGAGCCGCTCGGCAAGATCACCGTGAAGGACAATCCGAAATGGCGCGCTTCGAACGAGATCATCCTCGCCCGTCCGGACGGCCGTTTCGAGATGTTCGGCCGCGCCGGTGTCGTCATGATCAGCAACAAGGGCATCCTCGGACCTTATGTTCCGCAGGGGCCGAAGATCTACCCGGGCATCAAGGATTTTCCGCAGCACGAACTCGGGCGTCTCGAAGACCCGACGCTTTGGTATAGCGGCGGCCTTTACCACATCACCGTCAACAACTGGAGTGACAAGAAGGCCTACCACATCACCTCGAAGGACGGCATAAAGAATTGGACCTATCGCGGCGTCGCTTACGAGCCGGGCAAGGACTTCATCCGTTACACGGACGGCACGGTGAATCACTGGACGAAGCTCGAGCGCCCCAGCATCTATATCGAAAACGGCCACGTCACGGCGGTGACGCTGGCGGTGGTGGATGTGGAAAAGGAGAACCAAAACGGCAACGACGGTCACGGCAGCAAAATCGTCGTCATTCCCTTCGATGGAGCGGCCATGGATCGCGATCTCCAACAGGGGGGCAGATGAGCAGTCGCCCTTCTTCGGAAGAATTGGTTCCCCAGATTGTAAAACTGGACGTTTCCCGAAAGAAGCCACGCCCGGTCCGTTGTTGGATGCCCCCGATGGTTGTCCTCGCCGCTTTCGCGGTCATCGCGTCGCGCGGTGTGGTCGCCGAGACGCCACCCGCGGTGACGGACAAGGCGCAAATTCACGAAACGGTGGTGAACGGCTTCGTGCATCCGGGGATCGGTCTCAACAAGACCATGCTCGAGGATCTCCGCGCCCAGGTGATGGCGAAGCGGGAACCGTGGTATTCCGCCTTCCTGAAATTCGCGTCGAGGGGCGGCTCCGCGAAGACGGTTTCCAGCCGGAACCAGAGCAAGAAGGAGCCCTCCAAGCCGGAGGTCGATGCCTTCGACAGCGGGAGCGTCGAGGGGCGGCTCAAGGGCGATTCCGACACGGCCCTGCGGCAGATCCTGATGTATTGGTTCACGGGCGATCCCGTCTACCGGGCCAATGCACTGCGCATCGTGCGCCTCTGGTCGAAGATGGACCCCGCGAAGTTCAAGGCCTACCGCGAGGTCTATATTCACTGCTCCTTCGCGTTCAAGGACATGATCATGGTCGCCGAGCTGCTGCGCGGCATGGATTCGCCGAACCGCGAGCTCGCTTGGACGGAGAAGGACACCGCCGATTTTTCGAACAACTTCGTCATTCCCGGCGTGACGGAGTTTTTCAACCACAACGGCTGGTTCATGAATCAGAACGGCTTCGCCTATGCGCCGGCCATCGCGGGAGCCATCTTCCGAAGCGATCCGAAGGACTACGCGCTGCGGGTCGAGCGCTTCACCGTGAACAAGGACGGCCCGGACAAGGGCTCGAGCTTTTCGATCAAGGACCTCGCCCGCCTCGTCGATACGAATGCCCTCACCGGCGAAAAGGTCGCCACTCCGCAGGTCCAGATCACGGAGATGGGCCGCGACCAGGCCCACTCCGGCGACGACCTGACGATTTTCACCACGATCGGCCGCATCCTGAATTCGCAGGGCACCAAGGTCGACCCGGTAGAGGGCACGCCCTCCAAGGCGGCGGACGCCGTCGGCCCCTATGAATTCCTGAACAACCGCATCCTCGTGGCGGCGGACCACTTCTGCCGATTCATGCTCGGCTACGACACACCGTGGATTCCCACGCCGTCGCACATCTCGCGCGACGGCAAGGTCGAGCAGATCTATCCTCGGATCGCCGACAACTACCGGGGCCGCATCCGCCAGCACAAGATCTGGGATCTGTATTACTACTACACGTTCAAGAAGGGCGTGGACCTGGCAAAGACGGCGCCCTATTACAATGAGACCTTCCTCAAGCGGATCGTCAGCGACGACTACGACTGGCTTTACATTCCGAAGGAGGCGAGCGGCGAGGCCCTCCGTATTCCGCCCTCGGAGCAGGAGCCGGCCGCCGTCGAGGTGGAGCTGCGTTCCGCGAACCTCACGAAGAACTCCTCGGTCCAAAGCGAAGGCGAGACCGCGTTCGTCCGCGCCCAGGCCTCTCCGGAGGGCGCGAGGCTTTCCATCCTGAGCTGCGGCACGGACGCGAAGACCATTGGCCTGCGCATCCGCACGACGGGCGTCGCGGAGATCGAGATGTCCGGCTTCGGAAAGCCGTGGCTGCTGCCGAATACGCAGGGCGAATGGCGCGAGGTGTTTTACACGATGAGCCCGCTCGAGCGGCTCGGGGACATCGTCTTTTTCAACGTGAAGGGCTCGTCCGGCACGACCGTCGATTTCGACCAGATTCTGCGCAAGCCGGACAAACAGGGCCTGACTTTCGCCGCGGGCGATGCGCCGCTGCGCCTCGTGGCCTGGCCCGGCGCGCCGATTCGAGCGGATTTTTCGGTTGAGAAGCCCGGCGACGGAAAGTCCATCACCTACCGGAGCCTCGACAAGCCGGCGGGGTCCGTCCTGGACCCGAGAACCGGCGCGTTCTCGTGGACTCCGACCAAGGTCGAAGACTGCGTGTTCGTCGTGGAGGCGACGGATGGAACCGTCGTCGCGCCGAAGAAAGCGTCGATCTCGGTGGCCGCGGATCGCGCGGCCGCGATCCGGAAGATCACGTCCGGATACGATCCGAAGACGACCTACGTCGAGGCCACGCTGCAACGCTGCAAGGCTGCCCATGCCCGCGCGGTGCAAGCGTTGAAGGCCACCTCCGACACGGAGTTCTTTGCGGCGCTGGCCCAGCTCCAGAAGGCGTTCGAGGGCCTGGAGCCGCTCACGCCGCTGCTGCCCGACGGCAGCATGGATTTTCCGAAGGTGGTCGCCTCGTCGAACATCGGCCCGGAAGCCCTGAACCTCCTGGTCGATGGCAACGACGACACTTTCGCGGGCTACTACCTGGCGCCCGACAGCCGCCACGATCTCGACTTCGGGCCGGACTTCAAGTTCTCCGCCACGGCATTCGCGATGGAGGGCCGG
Organism: Chthoniobacterales bacterium; assembly: GCA_036569045.1. NCBI lineage: Bacteria > Pseudomonadati > Verrucomicrobiota > Spartobacteria > Chthoniobacterales > Chthoniobacterales bacterium. The sequence goes on from DATCRI010000082.1 coordinate 7,420, forward strand.
GTCAACTTCGAAGACCGGGTGCAGGGCGCGAAGTTCTACGGCTCCAACGATGGGAAGAACTGGACGGAACTCACGCCCGAGGCGATCCCGGCCGCCACGGAGTTGACGAAGGTCGAGGTCCCCCGCGGCCTGGCCGAATCGACCTTCCGGTATCTGCGCGTCCAGAAGGGCGGGGGCATCGAGCCGTCGGAAATGCGGATCTTCGGCCAACGCCACGAGAGCGGCAACAAGCTTCAGTCCATTTCGCTGAGTTCGCAAAAACGCGATGGCATTCGGGTCGCCCTGGGAGAGCCGGTGCAGGTGCACATCCAGGCCCGGGAGCCGATCCAGAACGTTCGCGTGCGCATTCAGGGCGTCGAGGCCGCGGTCAGGAAGACCGACGCGTCCACGTATGTCGCCGAGGCCGTGCTGCGGCCGGGCCAGGCGAAGACGGGGCCGGTGGAATTCTCGATCGACTACCGGCGCAAGGACGGGACGCCCGGCGGCACGGCCACGGTCACGACGGACGGTTCCCGCCTGCTCGTGGTCGATGAGTCGAAGCTCATCCGCGACGTGCCGCGGCGCGCGAAGATTCTCGATCCCGAGACGGGCGACGTGTCCGCAAAGTCGCCGCGCACGCTCGAGGTCCTGTTCGACAACGATCCGCGCACCTACCCGGAATTCTCGCTGAAAGGCAAAGGCTCGGACGTCGCTCTCACGTTCGATTTCGGGAAGCCCAGGGCCGTCCGTCTTTCCGGCGTGGAGCTTCTGGCCCGGCCCGAATACCGCGACCGGACCGCCGGTGCCGTCGTGGAGGGATCGGAGGATGGGAAAACCTGGACGACTCTCAGCGAGCCGGCCGCCTCGACCGAGGACTGGCAGATTCTGAAGATGAAGCCCTCCGGCGAATCCTGGCGCTACCTTCGGATCTTCAATCGGAACAACTGGCATTGCAACGTTGCGGAAGTCCGCTTCCACGGCGATGTGAAGTGACATCGCTTTCTCCCTCATGAAAACACGACGCCTTCCTCTTCTCGCCTGCGCGGTTCTTTCAGTCGTCAGCGCGAGCCTCTTCGCCCAGACGCCTGCGAAGCATTTCCCCAATCCTGATCGCATCCGCTACGACAGCCATTGCTTCACGATCGACGGCAAGGACACCTTCATTCGCAGCGCGGAGTTTCATTACTTCCGGACGCCGCGCGAGCTGTGGCGCGACCGGTTTCAGAAGATCAAGGATGCCGGCTTCAACACGGTGGACACCTACGTGCCCTGGAACATTCACGAGCGCGAAATGCCCGCCGGACTCGACGATTTTTCCAAGGTCGATTTCTCGGAGCTCCAGGCGTGGCTGAAGATGGCGCAGGACGAGTTTGGCTTCTACACCATCGTGCGGCCCGGCCCGTTCATCTGCGCCGAGTGGGCCGGAGGCGGCTATCCCCGCTGGCTGGCGAAATTCAATCCGTGGACGGGCAAGGAATTCTGGCTGCGCAGCGCAGAGGCCGCGCACATCGCCTGGAGCGTCCATTGGTATGACGCCGTGTGCAAGGCGGTCGCCCCCGAGCAGATCACCCGCAAGCCGAAAGGCGCCAAGGGCATCATCTTGGTGCAGATCGAGAACGAATACAACCACCACAAGGCTCCCGACAAAGAGAAGCTCCTCCGGGCACTCTACGGCGCCGTGAAGAAGAATGGCATCGACGTGCCCATCTTCACCTGCCTCACCGTCGAGTGCCGCGGCAGCAAGGATCCCGAGCTGTCGCAGGTATTCGACACGGACAATTACTACGTCGCGCAGAATGCCGCGCCGAGCTGCGCCGAGCGCATGGCCTCGCTGCGCGCGAGCCAGCCGGACGCCCCCGGTTTCGTCACCGAGCTCCAGGGCGGCTGGTTCTCGCTCGTGGGTGGGAGCCTCGCCGAGGAGCATTTTTCCGACGCCCGCCACTACAACGCGATCAGCCTCATGTCGCTGCTCGGCGGCGCGGCGGGGCTGAACACCTACATGTTCGTCGGCGGCACGCATTTCGGCGGCTGGCAGGCGAGGGGACAAAGCACGAGCTACGATTACAACGCGCCGATTCGCGAGTCGGGCGCGCTCAGCCCGAAATACTTCGTCGCGGAGGGCGTCAATGAATTCATCCGCGAGAACGAGCAGCCGCTGCTTCGCTCCCAGGGCGGCCCCTGCGAACTTCAGGGCGCGCCGGCGAATCTCTTCGGCGGCATCCGCGTCGCCCCGGACGGCACCCGCTTCGTCTTCCTCGACAACACGGATGCCGTGAAGCCCGTCGCCGGCAAGGTGACCGTCGTCCCCGGCAAGGTCGCCACGCCGACCGGACCGATCTACAACACCGACCAGGAAGGCAACCGCGTGCTCATCAAGACCGCCGCCGCTGCCGCGGAGTCGCCGGCGATCCCGTCGTTCGAGGTGAACTACGATCTCGGCCCGCTGGGCGCGAAGGTGCTCGTCATTCCTCCGGGCAAAACGCCGGCGGAAGGCGTGTGGTATCCCAAGGCGCAGAAACAGGCGTCTCCGGTCGCGCTGCCCGCCGCCGTGCGAGTGGCCTTCGCGCTCGAGAAGAACGATCCGCTCGACGGCAAATGGCAGAAGCTCCCCGAGGGGAAATCGCTGCCCGAGCTCGGCGTGAGCGACCAGCGTTACGTGCTCTATCGCACGAAATTCGATCTCAAGGCCGACGACGTCGCGAAGCTCACGAAGCTGCTCGTGAACTCCTTCAGCCGCGACATCGTGTCCGCGCAGGTCAACGGCCAGCTCGCGAAGCGGCTCCACCCCAGCGACGCCTACGCCGCCGCCGCGACGCGCAACAAGGCCACGTCCTTCGACCGCATTTGGCCGAACGAATTCGACAATCGCTTCGACGTCGCCGGCCTCCTGCACGCCGGCGCGAACGAGATCGTGCTACTCTACGAGAACATCGGCTTCGAGCACGGCTACATCCCGATGGAGGAGCTGAGCGGCATCCGGCAGGCCGGGCTTTCCACCGACGAGAAGGCGGTCGCCACACCGCTCGACTGGGAGGTCGCGACCGATCTCGGCGGAGTCGCAGCCGGCTGGACGAGCCCGGATTTCGCCCCGAAGGATTGGAAGAAAGTCGCCCTCGACACGACCGAACCGATCGCGCGCAAGGGTAACGGCATCCAGCCAAAGGCGCAGCAGGACGCGCTGCTCACCTGGCATCGGCTGGAGTTCGACCTGCCCGACACCGCGGAAGCGCGAGCGACGCCCTGGCGGCTGCTCATCAAGGCCTCCGGCAACGGATACATGTGGCTCAACGGCCACGACATCGGCCGCCATTGGGAGGAAGGTCCGCAGCGGGAGTATTATCTGCCCGAATGCTGGCTGAACTTCGGCGGCAGGAACGTGATCGTGCTTGGCCTGCGCCAGACCGTGAACGGCGCAAAGATCGAGGCGGCTGAAATCGCTCCGTATCCGCCGCAACCCCCGCTCTGACCTGGCTTTGTCACGCGGCGCCTCCCTCATTTGAGTAGCGCTAAGTCGCCGAAAACGGAGAAAACCAGGAAACCAAAAAGCCGTTGTAAGAGATTGTCTTACAACGGCTTGAAAGTGGTTGCGGGAGTAGGATTTGAACCTGCGACCTTCAGGTTATGATCCTTCTTAAGTTGCTTCCATTCAGTTGTCTGTGAACCGAAGATAAGTGAGTAGAAATTCGGTGCTCAAGGAGGACTAGCTTGAGGGGGAACATCGATGCACATATCGTGAATCTCCTTCCGGAGGCTCGAGGCGGTTGCGTTTTTCTC
>DATCRI010000083.1 GCA_036569045.1 Chthoniobacterales bacterium
GGCCGGGAGATTGGCCGGGAGATTGGCCGGGAGATTGGCCGGGAGATTGGCCGGGAGATTGGCCGGGAGATTGGCCGGGAGATTGGCCGGGAGATTGGCCGGGAGATTGGCCGGGAGATTGGCCGGGAGATTGGCCGGGAGAGGGGTGATTAGCCGGCGGGTTATTCGATGGTTCGCCGGAGGTGTTTCCGGAGGGGGATTTCTGGCCGCCGTCTGCTTTCGGATCGGCGAGGCGCTGGAGGTTTGCGCGGGTGCGCTGGAGATCGTCGATGAGGCGGGCGAGTTGCTGGGTGGTGAGCGGAGTGCGGTCGGATTGCTGGCTGGCGCGGTCCGCGATGTCCTGAAGGCGGTCGGCGGTTCTGGTGGCGAGCGCTTCGTCCCGCGGCGTTTCCTGGAGGCGGTCGAGGGCCTTCCGGAGATCCTCCTTCGAGAGGGAGCGGGCCATGTCCATGAGGCGTTGGGCGGACTTTTGTGAGCCGGCCTCCTGCTGTTTGCGGGCGGCCTCGGCAACGGCCTGCGCGGTCTCGCGGGCTCTCCTGGTCGCTTCCTCGGCCTGTTTGCGGGCGACTTCTTCCGAGCTCTGGCGCGGGGCGTTGCGAGCGGATTCGGCGGCGGTGCTGAGGTCGCGGAGGGCTTTGACGAGGGCTTCGCGGGCCTGCTGGTCGCCTGCGCGGTTCATGGCTTCCACGGCGAGCTGAAACTCGCGGGCGGCGGCGGTGGCGGGCTCCTGCGCGGCGGCGGGATCACCGTTGTCGAGGCCGCGCAGGGAGGTGCGGGCCAGGTCGCGGCCTTTCTCGAGGTGGTCGAGCACTTCGGGAACGAAGACCTGGCCGTTGGCAAGGGCGCCGGCCCGCTGGCTGATCTGCGTCTGCCGCTCGGCGAAGGTGCCTTCGATCTTTTTGGGGTCAGGCTTGTCGTCGGTGGCCGGAGTGGGCGATGGAACGGAATCCGGATGCGCGAGGTCATCGGCGAGGCGGCGCTGCTCGGCGGCGATGAGTTCGAGCGCGCCGGCCTGGGTGTCGAAGCGCTGTTTGAGCTCCAAGGCCTTCTGGCGCTCGAAGGGATCCTTCACGTTTCCGGGATTATTCTTCTGGCGACCATCCCTGGCCGCCGTTTTGATCATAAATTTTTCGACTTCGGTGAGCAGGCTGAGGGCCTTCCCCTGTGGCGCGAGGGCGGGCTGGTTCTCGACGATCTTGATCTTCTCCGCGGCGGCGGCCATCGCGGGCTTTGCCTGCGTCACGAGGTTCACGATCTCGGCTGCGGCGCCCTCCTCGATGAGCTTGTCGAGGACCTGCTGGGTCTTATCCACGAGCAGGGCCTGATCGCGACCGACGCGGTCGTTCTCCTTTTTCCAGACGGGATTCGCGTGGTCGAGGTCGGTGTGGGCGAGGAAGAAGTTCTCCTTGAGGAGGCGAAGTTGGGCCGCCTTGAGGGCCTTCAGAAGCGGGAAGGAGGCGAAGACCTCTGCGCCGGGGAGTTCCTGCACGTCGTCGCGGAAGGGCTTGATCTGGACGAATTGCACCGGCGAGGTGGTCTCGGGAAGGTTGCGCGCGTCGATCCGCCGGGCGTGAAGGTAATACGAGACGATGTCGTAGGGCTCGACCTCGATCTGGTCGAGGTAGAGCGACGCCTCGATGGGGTGCGAGCCGGCTTGGTCGATGCCGGGCGGATCGAGCGCGGTGCTGAGCTTTGGTGCGCCGTTCACGGAAATTTCGAGGGTGGCCTGGGAGAGGCCGCTCGATGACCTTGCGACGGCGGCGAAGGGCACTTCCTCGATGGAGGTCGCCTGGGTCTCGGCCTCGGGTGTCTTCCACTCGATGCTGGCTACAGGCTCGGGGGACGGCGTGGGCTTCGGTTTGGCCTGCGCCGTGGCGGGAGCGGGCTCCCACGGGCGTGTCCAGGCGAGCCAGAGGAGGGGGTGCAGTGTGGCGAGCAGGGCGACGAGCAGGGCGAGGGCGACGAGGGGGAGTCGACTCGGGCGCGCCTTCGGCACGTGCGAGAGGTAGTCGGCGGTTTCCTCGCGCTGGGCACGAGCGATGGCGCCGGGATCGTGTTGCAGCTCGATCGAAGCCTCGATGCGATTCTTGGCGGAGAGTCGGTCGTCCAGCTCTCGGGCGTGCTGAAGCAGGCTGCGCTCGCGCACGACCCACGCGAGGCATGTCGCGGCGAATGTCACGCCGAGACCGGCGAGAGCCCATGTCGGGGCTGCGGAGCCGGTCTTGAGCTTGTCGAGCGAGGGGTGCAGCCACCAAAGGGCGCCGAGGGTGAGGGCGAGGCCGGTGGCGGCGACGCCGAGCGGCCAGGCGGTGCGAAGCCAGCGGGCATGATCGCGAAGCAAATGATCGGGGGGCCTGGGGGTCATGGCTCGGGATTCACAGCGCGGTGCGGTTGGCGAGGGCGAGTTCTCCGAGAAGGAAGAGGCCTCCGGCGGCGAGCACCCACCACCACAGGCGCTGCTGACTTTCGGAACGCTCGTCGTCCCGGGGCGAATCGGCGGGTGCGGAAACGACGCGAGCCGCCTCCGGGACAGCCTGGCCCGTGAGGGCGAGGAGCTGGGCGGGCTTGGGCCATGGCGCGAGGCTGGATTCCTCGAGCGAGGGATTCACGGCGTAAAGCCGGCGGATGGAGCCGACGGTGAGTTCGTAGATCCCGGGAACTTCGGCGCGAACGCCTCCGGACACCTCACGGCTCTCCCGTCCCCCGGGGCCGGCGATGGCGCGCCACGTCCCGCGGCCCTCGGGCGCGGGGACCGTGTCTCCCACGCGCCAATCCTGCCGAGTGGCGGCGAAGGCGCCGAGCCAGCGCACGGCCTGGTGGATGAATGGCACAAACGACGCCGCGGTCGGCCAGCTCGTCGCGTCGCGGGTGGGCGGGAACCCGGCGACGAGCAGGCGACGACCGCCGTTGCTCCATTCTGCGAGCGCCGCCTGGCCATCGGGCCAGTTTGCAAGCGGGGTGAGCGCGTCGCCGCTGAGATCGAAGCCTCGCGTGAATTCCACGTCGAGGAGCGGCAGAAGATTCTGGCCGCCGTAGGCCTCGAGGATCGGATGCGAGGTGTCCCAGTCGCGAAGATGCGCGGGGGCGTCGGCAGGCGCCCGAGGGGAAATCTGGATGCCATGTCGGGCGAGCCAGGCGGCTTGCGCAGGCGACCCGTCGACGAAGATCCAGACCGGGCCACCCGCCGAGACGAAGCGGTCGAGCTCCGTGACGAGCGGTGCCTGGAAGGCGGCGTCGCCGCGGAGGAGCACCGGCGTATCCGCCGGCCAGGAGCCGCCAGGCAGCGAGGATGGCTCGAGGGCGCTGGCGTCGAGGCGCTGCGTGGCGCGCAAGGCGTGAGCAAGGAAGTCGACGCCGGGAGCGGTGTCGAGCAGCACCCTGTTGCCGGATCTGGCATCGATTACGAGCCAGGCGACGTCGTCGGCCGGGAGGTCGTCGGGATCGAGCGCGATCTCGCAGGAAGTCGGGGGGGCGCCTTTCGGAAGTGGCAGCGAGATCGCGTTTTCGCCGAACTTGAGATTCACCGTCTGCCGCGCGAGCACGCGATCTCCGTCTCGAACGGTGATCTCGCGGCGGTCGCGATCCGGGGCGTCGAGGCGCACGGTGGCGGAGATCGAGTCTGCGCCGGGGATGACGCGGACTCGCGTGATCACGCTCTGTCGCTGGGGGATGGGTGCGGCTTCGCCGAGGCGGAGCTGGATGCCGGCCGGCAGCGGCTGCGAGAGGTCCACGCCGGTCCAGCCGGTGCGCTGTTCGTCGGCAACCCACACAAGGGTGCGTTGTTTCGCAGTGGTGGTTGCGAGCGCCTCGGCGGCCATCGCCAGCGCGGGCGCGTATCGGGTGGCTTCGTAGCCGGGCTTTGCGGCGAGGAGCGCGGCGCGCACGGTTTCGAGATCCTCGGTGAGGGGCACGAGCCACGCGGGTTGCGGAAACATCGTGAGCACGGCGGCCTGGTCGCCAGGGCCGAGGGCTTGCAGCTCGTCGAGGGCGCGCTTGCGCCACGTCTCCCAGCGGTCGCGGGTCTGCATGCTCATGGAATTGTCGAGGGCGATGACGACGAGGTGACGGTGCTCGTCGAGGACATCCTTCCAGAACGGACGCGCGAAGGCGGCCGCAATCGCGGCGATCACGAGGCAGCGCAGGAGCAGGGTAAGCCAGCGTTGCACCCGGTGGCGGCGGGCGTCGCGAATCGCGGTGACGCCGAGGAAACGCAGCGAGGGAAACAGGATGGAAGTCCGCGGCTTTCTGCGGAGGAAGTGGAGCAGGAAGGGCAGGCCGATGAGGGCCGCGCCTGCCAGGAAGCCGGGAAGGAGCCAGCTCACGGATGTTGGGCCCGGCGGGCGAAGTAGCTCGACAGCGCCTCGATGGGCGAGGCATCCGTGCGAAGGCGGACAAGGTCCCCGCCGGCGTCACGGAAGGTCTCCTCGAGGCGGATGCAGAATTTGGAGAAGCGATCGAGGTAGCCCGCGCGGGCGGCGGCAGGGTCGAGGCGCAGCTGCTCGTTGCTCTCGATGTCGATAAAACGCCCGGCGGAGTCGAGGTCGAAGTCGATCTCCACCGGGTCGAGCACCTGGAGCGCGAGAAGGTCGTGGTGGTCGTAGCGCAATCGTTGCAGGGCGGCCTCGAGCCGGTCGTCCTCCTCGTAGAAATCACTGGCGATGACGACCAGCGAACGCGGTGGCAACAGCTCGGCGAGGTCCTCGAGCCCCTTCGCAAGGCGGGTCTGCCCGCTGGGTTCGACTCCCTCGAGGCGACCGACGAAGGTGCGCCAGTGCGGGAGGGACGATCGGGCGCGCAGGTGATCGTGGAGTTCGTCGCTGACGGCGGTCAGGCCGAAGGCGTCCCCCTGCCGCTGGGCGAGCAGGCCGACGGCCGCGAGGGCGAGGCGGGCGTGGGCCAGCTTCGTGGGGATCTTCGCCCGTGAGCGGAAATGCATCGACAGGCTGGTGTCGAGAACGAGGGAAACGTGGAGCTGGGTCTCGTCCTCGTATTGCTTCACGTGGAGACGATCGGTGCGGCCGAAGAGGTGCCAGTCGACGCGGCGCAGATCGTCGCCGGGTTGATAGGTGCGATATTCGGCGAACTCGACCGACGAGCCTTTCTGCGGACTGCGGTGCCGGCCGCAGAGGAAGCCGTCGACGAGATAGCGCGCGCGTAGCTCGAGCGACGGCAACTCCGCCAGCAGCGCGAGGTCGAGCGGCGGGAGCGGATTCCGACGGCGCTGCGCCTGCCTGGTTTCCCAGGGCATGGGCGGCGGTCCGGCCGGAGGCAATGGCGGAGGCTGGCTCACCGGATGGTGTCGAGCAGACGGTCGATGATCTGGTCGACGCTCTGTTTGTCGGCCTCCGCGCGATAGTTCGTGATGATGCGGTGGCGCAGCACGAGCTTGGCGGCGCGCCTGATATCCTCCCGCGCGACGTTGAAGCGGCCGTCGAGCACGGCGAAGGCCTTGCCGGCGAGGGCGAGGTATTGCGAGGCGCGCGGGCCGGCGCCCCATTGCACGTAGCGGGTGACGAAATCGGGTGCGCGGGATCCGGTGGGCCGGGTGGCCTGCACGAGAGACACGGCGTATTCCGCGACGGATTGCGGCACGGGAACGCCGCGCACGCCGCGCTGGAGGGCGAGCATTTCCGGGCCGCTCCATACGTGGGAGAGCGGCTCCTGCCTGCCGGAGGTGGTGCCGAGCAGGATGCGCACCTCGTCGGCGTGCGAGGGGTAGTCGACGCGGAGGTTGAACATGAACCGGTCGAGCTGGGCCTCCGGCAGCGGGTAGGTGCCCTCCTGTTCGATGGGATTTTGCGTGGCGAGCACGAAGAACGGCGCCGGCAGCGGGTAGGTCTTGCCAGCAACGGTGACATGACGCTCCTGCATGGCCTCGAGCAGGGCGGCCTGAGTCTTTGGCGGGGTGCGGTTGATTTCGTCCGCGAGCAGGAGGCTGGCGAAAATCGGCCCGGGCATGAAGCGGAACTCGCGTCGACCGTCCTGCGTTTCCTCGATGATCTCGGTGCCGGTGATGTCGCTCGGCATGAGGTCCGGCGTGAACTGGATGCGCTGGAAGGGGAGGTCGAGAATCTCCGCCAGCGTGCGAACCAACAGCGTCTTCGCGAGGCCAGGCACGCCGATCATGAGCACGTGGCCCTGCACGGCGAGGGCGACGAAGAGGTCGCGGATGATCTCGTCCTGTCCAATGATGCGGCGGCCGAGTTCCGTGGCGATGCGCTGGTAGCGCTGGGGCGCCGAGCGAAGGATTTCGATGTCCTCGCCGGTGAGGTCCGACGCGGATGGAGGAACGGTGGGCATGCTGCTCATAAAAGGGGACTCGGAGTTTTGAGGGCGTGTTGCCAGCCGCGGATGGCCTGGCGGAGGGCGGCGTAATCGGAGGCGGGGACGACCGGCTTCATCAGCTCGACCCTGGCCGTGCGCCGCAAGGTGTGGTCGTCGACCTTTTCCCACGTCACGCGAAGCTTCTGTCCGGCAGCGTCGGCGGACCATTGGGCGGGCAGGGACTTCGGCGGCGAGCCGCTGAAGCGGAGAACGAGAGACTGAGTCACGGCGAGGGGCTGGGCGTCGTTCATCCACACCGGTCGGTTACGGCTGGGGGCGCTAAAATACTCGAATCCGGGCGTCTCGATGCGAGGGAGGTCGCCGCTGGGAGCGCTGAGCGCTGCATGGATTCTCATCTCGCCGCCGAGGGCGCTCACGTCGCTGACGCCCGGCTTCGAAAAATCCGCTTCGGGCCAGAGCCCGGCGAGGAGGTGGTAGATCGTGGCGTCCCGCTGCGTGGGAGCGAGGCCGCGAAAGGTGCGCCGGACGGCGTCCTCGGCAAAGCCCGTGACGGTGCGCTGGAACTGGCCCGTCCATTCGCCGTCGAGCGTCTGGTGGAGCGTCCATTCGTCGTGAATCTCCGAGAGCGTGCCCGCGTCGCTGCCGACGGTCTTGAACTCGGCGGAGTCCTTCGTGAAGACGAGTCCGGCGCGGCCGAAATCTCCGGGTGGCACGAAGCCGAATGGCGTAACGCTGTCGGTCGAGTCGAGCCAGAGGTCGGCGGGCTGGCCGTCCTTCGGGGAAGCCGGCACATGGGCGATGGCGTGATTGAACTGCCAGCTCGGGAAATTCACGTCGGTCACGGAGCCGCGGTTCAGCAGGACGAAGCGTGCGTCGATGCCCTGGCAGCGAAGCAGGGCGACGATGAGGTTTGCCTTGTCCTTGCAGTCGCCGAACCGGTTCGCGAGCACCTCGGCGGGTGTGCGCGGCCGGAAGCCCTGCACACCGAGCTCGATGGCGACATAGCGCAGCGAGGAGACGAACTCGAAGTCGCGCTGGATGATTTCGAGCCGCGACCGGGCTCCCGCGGCGAGTTCCGCCGCCGTCTTTTTCACGGCGTCGTCGACCTTGTCGGAGCCCTGGGCGAGCCGGCGATACCAGGCGGCGAAGTCCTCCCACGAGGGCAGGGAGCTGATGCCGACGGAGGTGAGCCAGAGCTGCGGCGGCGGGTCGCCCGGCAGGACATCGAGCGCCGCGAGCGGCCCGAGTTTCCAGCGATAGATCCGCCGGCCGTTTTCCGAAGCGATCTCGGGATTTGCGGGATCGTTGTTGAGGGCGACGCGGAAGGAGGGCTTCTCCGGCACCCGAATCTCGAGTTCCGTGGCGAGGGCGGGTGCGGATTGCTGGACGGGGAACCACTCGGAAACATGCGGGAGGGTGGCGTTGAGCAGCTGGCGGGTGCGGAAGCCGACCTCGACCACGCAGCCGGCCCGTGCGCCCGGAAGGAAAACCTGCGCCATCGCCGTGCAGGTGCCGGAGGTGGGATCGGTGGCCTGCGGAAGTTTTGCGGGATTGAAGGCGGTGACCGAACCTTCAGGCTGGATCACCCGAGCCACCTCGAGCTTCGACGTGATGCCCGGCGGATTCTGCGGAAGAAACCAGTTTGCCCACTGCTCGACGGCTTCATTGCGGACAATGAAGACGCGGTAAAATTCGGAGCGGTCTGTCGTGCGGTCGTCCTCGACGGTGAAGCCGATACGTTGGGCGAGAACGAGTGCGGCGTGATTTTCGGGATTCGGCACGGCCCGGGCGTCGGCCACCATTTTCCGCGTTTCCGCCGTGGCCGCCTGGTGTTCCCACTCCGCCTTCGGGTTCTGAATCCTGACGTCGATTTCTGCCGCGCCGATGAGTCTCCCGGCGGGCGGGGATTCCGGCGCGGGCGCGTCGTGGACAGCATTCAGATCGACGCCGAATGGCGGCTCGAGGATGTCGGCGCTGGCGGGATCGACGAGGCGGCCGTGCTCGATCTGCGCCAGCTGGGAGCGGGTGTATTCGTCGGAAACGGCGGCGGCGGCCCGGGCGGCGATCGTGAGGAAATCGGAAGAGGGATTCCGGGTGAGCGTCTCGGCCCAGGCCGCGGGCATGCGGGGGCGATCGCCTTCGCCCGGTGCTGTGGCCGCGAGCGCGCTGAGGCGTGGCCCTCGAAGGATGGGCAGGTAGTCGCCGGCGTCGTTGGTGCCGATGAAGACGAATCGTCGAGCCGGAATCGCCGCGAGCGCGGACTTCAAATCCGTCGCGGTGAGTCGCGGACCGCTGATCTGGAACGCGGGCTCGCCCTCCTTCGCGCGGCCCGAGAGCCCATAAAGCACCAGCCAGTATTCATCGCTCGCTCCGGTATCGGTCGCGGCCCGAATTTTCTCCAGAATGGCCGCCCGACTGGCTTTCCCGCCCAGGATTTCAACACGATCCGCGGGAATTCCGCGTTTGACGAGAGCCGCCTTCGTGGTGGCCGCGAGGGCCTGAAATTCGTCCGCGTTCTGGGACGATCCGCTCAGGCCGGTGACGATGAGCGCGCGCGGAGTGGCCTGCAAAAAAAGGGGGAACGTGGCGCCGAGGAGAACCAGAGCGACAGCCGCAGGGGAACGGTTCATTCTGGGACCCTTCGCTAGGGAAGATTGGTGGGTTAGGCAAGAAAGTTTGAGGGCGCGTAGGAAACTTCCTGCGATCTTTCCGGGAAGACGCTCGATCCGCCTACTTTCCGGCTATTTTTTTCGACGCAGGCGCCTGATCTGGTCGGCGACGTCGGCTTCGGAGTCGCGGAGGTCCAGGGCCAGCATTTCAGACGAAATCCACGACCCGCCGAAGGATTCGACCGTGGTGCGCTCGAGATTGTCGTCGGTGGCGACGGTGATGTCGTATTTCGAGGCGTAGGTCGCCACGAGGCGCTCGATCACGGAATCGGCAGTCTGGCCATCCTTCGAGTAAAAGACCTGAATGCTGGCGGGTTCGCTGGCTTCGTTGGCGCGCGCACCTTTGCCGTCGAAGACGACGATGACATGCCGACCGGTGGCGTCCTGATGCCGCGTGAGCAGGGCCACGAGCCGCTCGCGGGCGGCGGCGCCCTTTTTCGCATGCAGAGCCCGAAGGTCGGGCCACTGGAAGATCATGCTGTGGCCGTCGACGATCAGGACGCGTGACCGCATGACGGGATCAACTCAGCCTTCGATCGTCTGGATCTCGACGGGCTCGACCTTCACGCCGATTTCCTCGAGCCAGGCGATGGCGCGTTTGATTTCCGAGCGCTCGCCGTCGAGTTCGAGCGAAACGAGCCCGATTTCGTCGGTGACGCTGCACTGGCGCACGTTCGTGACGATCGCAAAATTTTTGCCGAGCTCGTAGATGACCGGCCGCGTGATGAGGCGCGCCGGATACATGAGCCAGAGGCGGGTTGCTTGTTCAGCCATGCCTGCGAATCTACAAAAGAACGCGGAAGTGGCGAAGAAAATGGTTGTCATAGACAGACTCACATCGGCGAGTCCTTGACACTGCCCCTCTCCGGGATATGCCTCGGCAATTCGGCTCCCTCTCATGCGTCGCATTTCGATCGTCTCCCTGCTTGTCTCGCTCATCGCCTGTGCGATGGCCGCCGATCCGCCTCCCGAAGCCACCGAGGTCTGGTCGCCCGTGCCTGGAAAAGTCTCCCCGGGAAAGACGGACGGGGCGCCCCCCTCGGATGCCGTGATTCTCTTCGACGGGAGAGACCTTTCCGCGTGGGAGACCGAACGAGGAGGGGCCGCAAAATGGATCGTCGAGGACAATGCGTTCGTGGTCCGGCCAGGCACCGGCGCCATCCAGACCCGCGAGCATTTCTCGGACTGCCAGCTCCATCTCGAGTGGATGGTTCCCGATGGCGCGCCGTCGGCCCAGAAAGGTCAGGCCCGAGGCAACAGCGGCGTGTTCCTGCAAGGCCGCTACGAGGTGCAGATCCTCGATAGCTACGACAACCCGACGTATGCGAACGGTCAGGCAGGCGCGATCTACAAGCAGTTCAGCCCTCTTGTGAATGCCTGCAAGCCTGCCGGCCAGTGGCAGAGCTACGACATCATCTTCACCGCGCCGCGCTTCGCGGCGGACGGCTCTCTCATCTCTCCCGCGAAGGTTACCGTCCTGCAAAACGGCGTCCTGATCCAGAACGACGCTATCCTCCGAGGTCCGACGACGTTTCGCGGGGAGCCTGCCTACCGCATGCACGGCCCGGGCCCGGTGACGCTGCAGGACCACGGCAATCCGGTGCGATTCCGGAACGTCTGGCTACGCAGATTGTAACGCGGTCTGGAGCGGTCTCGGAAATTCGGTAGCCACAAGGAGGCGTAGGAGTTCACGAAAGGCACGCATGGCTCCCCATAACGGACTTTCCTCGTGCCTTCCTGCGACTATGAAGCTTGGAGAAGTCTCCTAGCCCCCGGCGATCGCCGGGACGATGCTGATCTCGTCGGTGTCCTTCACGACGGTTGCCTTCTCTTCGAGGAAGCGGATGTCTTCGTCGTTCACGAAGATGTTCACGAAGCGGCGGACGTTGCCTTCTTCGTCACAGAGGCGCTCGCCGAGGCCAGGGAAGGTCGCGTCGAGGTTCGTGAGGATGTCGCCGATGGTTGCGCCCTCGGCGGGGACGACCTCCTGGTCGCCGGTGAGCTTGCGGAGCGGGGTGGGGATACGGACTTGGGCCATTTTCGGTTCTTTCTGTTTTTAAATCTTACGAGGCGGCGGCGGTTTCGAGGCCGGCGAGTTCGTCGGCCACGAGGGCTTCGAATTCGCGCAGGCTGGGCTTGATGACGCGCGGGACGCCGCATTTGTCGTGGATCGCTTCCTGCGTCTTCAGGCCGTGACCGGTGATGCAGAGAACGATGGATTCATCGCGGGGGAGCTTGCCGGACTCGATGAGCTTCTTCGCGCAGGCGACGGTGGTGCCGCCGGCGGTTTCCGCGAAGATGCCCTCGGTCTCGGCGAGGAGCTTGATGCCCTCGATGACTTCCTCGTCGGAGACGTCTTCGGCGCTGCCGCCGGTTTCCTTCATCGTGCGAATGGCGTAGTAGCCGTCCGCCGGTGTGCCGATGGCGAGCGATTTCACGATCGTCTCGGGCTTCGGCACGGGCTTCACGATGTCGGTGCCCTTCTTGAGCGCCGTGCTGATCGGCGAACAGCCGCTGGCCTGCGCGCCATAGACGGAGAACGGCTCCGCGTCGATGATGCCGACCTTGGCGAACTCGGTGTAGGCCTTGTGAATCTTCGTGAGGAGCGAGCCAGAGGCCATCGGGATGACCGTGTGCTTCGGCGTCTTCCAGCCGAGCTGCTCGACGATCTCGAAGCCCATCGACTTGCTGCCCTCGGCGTAATACGGGCGCAGATTCACGTTCACGAAGCCCCAGCCGTATTTGCCGGCGATCTCGGAACACAGGCGGTTCACCTGGTCATACGGGCCCTCGATGCCGACGACGTTCGTGCCGTAGACGAGGGAATTGACGACCTTCGAGCGCTCGAGGTCCGACGGGATGAGCACATAGCTCGTGAGGCCGGCGGAAGCGGCGTTTGCGGCGACGGAATTCGCGAGATTGCCGGTCGAGGCGCAGGCGACGACCTTGAAGCCGAGCTCGCGGGCGCGGCTGAGCGCGACGGAAACGACGCGATCCTTGAACGAGAGCGTCGGGTAATTGACGGTGTCGTTCTTGACGTAGAGTTCCTTCACGCCGAGGCGGGCGGCGAGGCGATCGGCCTTCACGAGCGGGGTGAACCCGACCTGCGTGCCCACGGTGGGCGCGCCATCGATCGGGAGCAGCTCGCGGTAACGCCACATGCTCTTCGGGCGCGACTCGATGGCCTCGCGGGAGATCGATTCCTTGATCGCGTCGTAGTCGTAGGCGGCTTCGAGCGGGCCGAAGTCGAATTCGCAAATGTGGATGGCCTGCTTGGGGTAGAGGCGACCGCATTCGCGGCACTTGAGATTACTGAAGAAAGGTCTGTCGCTCATAAAAATTCTCGTCGAATCGAGAGTGAGCGGGTGAGACAAGCCGCCCGTGAGTCGAGCGTTTGCATCCCATCTTTCCCCGCGGCTTGCGCCCCGGAGCAGGATTTGGCACCTGGCGTCCCGCGGCGCTTGCGCGTCACTGAACCGGTTGCCGTGGCTTCATCGGGCCTGTCCCTCTGCCACTCTCGATAAGATTGCGGACAAATTAGGGCGGACCGCGGGAGCGTCAAGCGATTTCTCGGGACGCTTGCCGTCCGTCGATCGCTCCTGGCCGCTATTTTTTCTTCCCTTTGAATGATCCCGCTCCAAGGCTGGGCCGCACCGAACTTGGGTGCCACGACCTTAACACGACCTTAAATAGGAAGAGACATCCCGATCGACGGGGCTTTTTGCCAAAAAAGTGGAATAGGGGCTTGGCAAGAGAGGAGTGATGTGCGACAAACCCTCTCCCCGAATTTCGGGGAATGCGAGCATCCCTAGCTCAATGGTAGAGCAGTTGACTCTTAATCAATTGGTTCCCGGTTCGAGCCCGGGGGGGTGCACTTCTTGAAATCGACGCGGTGCGTTGATTCTCATGACGCGAGATTTCCGTCTGCGCAGGCGAGTCGTATTCCGTCCGAATGTTGCCGGTCTCGGCGGTGACGAGTTCGTGAAGTTTCTGAAAATACTTCAGAAAGCCCGGGCTGCCTCGTTCGTAGTGAATTGGGGATATGTTCGCGCGATCATCGAGGCTGGATCTGCTTTCTTCGCCTTGGGGGCTCCCGGCGACGGCGAAGAGTATTCTCCGGGATGGCGACGCAGACGCGATCGAGAAGCTCTGGGCGAGCGCCACGGGGAAACTCGAGGGGGCGAATAGCCAATCGCCGGCCTGGAGATATCTGACTTCCGCGAAGGAATTGCTGTGCGCGCTGGCGCAGACCGAAACGCTGAAGGGCCGGCCGGAAACCTGGACGCCGACATGGGAGCAGGCGCGGGTGCTTCATCGCGCGGTGGGGCTGATGGACGACCTGATGGCGCGTCGCGTCACCGGCGGCGCGTCCGCGGTGGAGGTCGCCGTCGGCGGGGCGGTGACGGCGGCGCAATGGCAGCGCCTGCTCGTGGATTATCGCGTGCGGAAAAACCGGTTGATCGAGTCGATCCTCGACTGGGCCTGAAGAGAATCACCCGGAGGCGGTCGGCGCTCGCGCAGGGCGGCCGATTGGCGGCGATCAATCGAACGAAAGAAAGCTCTGGCGTCTCGGCCGGCGGTCCTCGGAGGTCGGTGTCGGATAGGGAACGGGCGGCTGACCGCTGCGCCCGATTCGAGCCCAGTGGGAGACGTTCCCGAGGGCGTCACCGCTTTGGGTGATGAAGCGGTCTCCGGAATAACCGCCCTCGATGACTTCGCGAGAGGTCACGAGCAACCAGAGGGCATTGCGGCCCGTGGACTGGGACGGCGGATTGGCGGCGGGGAACCAGGGCATTACGAGGGATTCGGGGGCTTTCCGCCTGCATCCCAAGGAGAGGTCTGGCGCGGGGCAGGTTCGAAATCGATCGAATGACGGACTTTTCGTCAAGGCCGTTCCGTGACGAATCTGTCACAAAGCGGCCCCCGGTCGCGCGAGACGCGTCAGCCCGCGTTGTCGCTGAGGACCTGGCCAAGGGCGTTCAGAACAATGTCCACGTTGTCGGCGGTGGACGATTCGCCCATGAGTCCGATGCGCCACACCTTGCCCTTCAACGGCCCGAGGCCGGCGCCGATCTCGATGCCAAAATCGCTCAGGAGTTTCGCGCGAACGCGGGCTTCGTCCACGCCTTCGGGCACAGTCACGGAGTTGAGCTGCCAGAGCTGGTGGCCGGGTTGCGAGGCAATCTCGAGACCGAGTTCGGCGAGGCCGGCTTTCAGGCGGAGGTGATTGCGCTCGTGGCGGGCGAATCGTGCCTCGAGGCCTTCCTCGAGAACGACGCGCAACGCTTCGTGCAGCGCGTAGTTCATCGAGATGGGGGCGGTGTGGTGATAAACGCGCTCTGCGCCCCAGTAGGAGGCGAGGAGGTTGACGTCGAGATACCAGCTCTGGACTTTGTGCTTGCGGCTGGTGGCCACGGCGAGGGCGCGGTCGCTCAAGGAAACGGGTGCGAGGCCGGGCGGGCAGCTCAGGCATTTTTGCGTGCCGCTGTAGACGGCGTCGATATCCCAAGTGTCGAGTTCGACCGGGCAGCCGGCGAGGGAAGTGACGGCGTCGATGAGCATGAGGGCGCCGGCCTCGTGGGCGAGCTTCGAGATTTCGGGAATGGGAGTGAGTGCGCCGGTGGAGGTCTCGGCGTGAATCATGGCGACGAGCTTGGGCCTCCGGTTCTCGAGAGCGGCGGCGATCTGGGCGGGTTCGATGATGCGGCCCCATTCGGCCTCGACCTTCGTGACGGTGGCGCCGCAGCGGGTGGCCACCTCGGCCAGGCGGCCGCCAAAGACGCCATTGATGCCGACGATGACTTCGTCGCCGGGTTCGATGAGATTCGCGCAGCAGAATTCCATGCCAGCGCTGCCCGTGCCGCTCACCGGAAACGTCATGCGGTTCTTCGTTTGGAAGACCTCGCGAAGCATGGCCTTGATCTCCTCCATCATGTCGACGAAGGCGGGGTCGAGATGGCCGAGGAGGGGCTTCGCCATGGCCGCCAGCACGGAGGGCGCCGCCATGCTGGGGCCCGGACCAAGGAGCAGTCGGGACGGAGGGTGAAAAGGAGCGATGCTGGACATGCAACCATCGTTTCATTGCGAGGGGGCGATTGCAACGCCGCGCCCGGAGGAGTCCTTCGAATTACCCGGATAAGCGCCGCCGCGGGCCAGGTATTCGCGGACTGGGGCGAGTTGAGCGGAGTGGCCGGCGGAAGCCAAATGTCCACGCAACGGGTGGCGGCGCGTCGGCGTTCCCGCTATGCATGGGGCATGTCGAAAATCTGCCGCCTCCTTTCTGCCGGGTTGCTCGCGGCGACTCTGCTTGTCGGATGCGGCCGGCCGGCAGACCGGGCGGACCTGACTCTCATCAATGGCGCCGAGCCGGAATCGCTCGACCCGGCGGTGATCACCGGGCAACCCGAGGGACGCGTCGTGAATGCGCTGTTCGAGGGGCTCACCACCTTTGATCGAGGGGGGCGTGCGGTCCCGGGAGTGGCGGAATCGTGGACGATCTCGCCGGATGGGAAAACCTACATCTTCAAACTGCGGGCGGGCGCCAAATGGAGCGACGGTTCGCCGGTGACGGCGCTGGATTTCGTGCGCTCGTGGCGGCGGACGCTCGCTCCCGACACGGCGGCGTCCTACAATTACCAGCTTTTCTACGTGAAGAATGCGAAGGCGTTTGCCGACGGGAAGGTGACCGATTTTTCACAGGTCGGCGTGCGCGCACTCGACGACCGCACGCTCGAGGTGCAGCTCGAAAATCCTACGCCGTTCTTCCTCGACCTCTGCGCGACGCCGCCGCTTCAGCCGGTGCCGACGCGCGTGATCGAGAAATTCGGCGACGACTGGATCAAGCCCGGCCGCCTCGTGAACAACGGCGCCTACCTGCTCGAGGATTGGCGGATCAACGACCGCATCCGGCTGCGGAAGAATCCGAACTACTGGGACCGGGCAAACGTCGCGCTCGAGACGGTGGATGTGCTGCCGATTTCGAAAGCGAATGTCGCCTTCAATTTCTACGCGAGCGGGGAGGCGGACCTCATGCTCGACAAGGGGCTGGCGCCGCCGGCGCTGCTCGACGAATTGAAGAAGCGGCCGGACTTCCACGCGGCGCCGTTTCTCGCGGACTATTTTCTGCGGTTCAATTGCGCCGAAGGGCCGTTCCGCGACGAGCGGGTGCGTCACGCGTTCGCCATGGCCGTGGACAAGGAACGCATCGTCAAGAAGATCACGCGTGCCGGTGAAGTGCCGGCGGACTCGCTGGTGCCGCCGGGAATCGAAGGTTACCGGTCGCCGGCCGGCTTGCGTTACGACCCGACCGAGGCCTCGCGGTTGCTCGCGGAGGCGGGATTTCCGAACGGGAAGGGGTTTCCCCTCGTGCGGTATCTCTACAGCGAGAGCGAGCTCAACGAGGCGATCGCGGTGGAACTTCAGAACATGTGGAAACAGACTCTCGGCGTGCAGGTCGCGCTGACGCGGCAGGAGTGGAAGGTTTATCTGAATTCGATGAACCAGCTCGACTACGACATTTGCCGGTCGAGCTGGGTGGGGGACTACCCGGACCCCAATACGTTCCTCGACATGTTCCTGACGGGCGGCGGAAATAACCGCACGGGCTGGAGCAACGCGGCTTATGACGCGCTCATTGCGGAGGCGGCGACGGAGGCCGACCCGGCGAAGCGTTTTGCGACGCTCGCGCGAGCGGAGGAGTTGCTTGTCGTGCAGCAGGCGGTGATCTGCCCGCTGTATTTCTACGTGGGAATCCAGCTCTACGATCCGGCGCGGGTGTCGGGAATCGAGGCCAACGTGCTCGACGAGCATCCGCTGCGATTGATGCGGCGGAGGTAGGCGGCCTCGCAAGCCTAGACCGGCGCCGCGGTGCGGGTGAGCGCGGTCTGGAGGGCGTCGGGGCGCACCGGTTTCTGCAGGTAGTCGTTCATGCCGGCGGCGAGGCAGCGCGCGCGATCGTCGGGCATCGCGTCGGCGGTGAGCGCGATGATCGGGATTTCGTTGCCGAGTTCGCGAATCGCCCGGGTGGCGGCGAGGCCGTCCATTTCGGGCATCTGGATGTCCATGAGGATCGCGTCGAATTCGCCGGCCTTGATTGCATCCACGCATTCGGCGCCATTGGTCACGAGCGTGGGCAGGTAGCCCATGCCATCGAGCATCTTTTTGACGAGCTTGCGATTGATGGCGTTGTCGTCGGCGACCAGGATGCGCCGGCCGCGGGGATCGACGCTGGGTGGGGGCGCCGGCGGAGTGACGGGCTCGGACAGGGTCTTTGCGGCCGGAAGGCCTGCCAGCGGGCGCGGGATGGTGGCGCTGGCGAAGCGCGGTGCGGCGCGAAGGAGAGTCTCCGCGAGGACGGTGGTGTGGATGGGTTTGACGAGCCGGTGGAGGGCGTCGAACGGGCCGTGCGTGGCCACCGGGAGCTTGCCGGGCGGGCCCGCGAGAATGATGCCGCCGACGTTGCGCCGGGGCAGGTGGCGGAGGCGGTCGACGAGGCCGAGTCCGTCGATATCGGGCGGTGCGCAGTCGAGCAGCGCGACGTCGAACCGGCGATGCTCCGCGGCAAAGATGGCATCCCGGCCTCGGCCAAAGGCCTCGACCTGCAGGCCCCACGCTTTGAGCTGGCTGGAAAGCATGCGGCGCAGGCCGGAATTCTTTTCGACGAGGAGAACGCGCAGCCCTTCCAACGCGTGGAGGCCGGCGAGCGGAGCGGGCTGGTTCGCGGCGATGTCGAGCGGGATTTCGAACCAGAAGGTCGAGCCCGCTCCGGGCGTGCTTTCGAGGCCGATCGTGCCGCCCATGAGCGTGATGAGGCGCTTGCTGATCGCGAGGCCGAGGCCGGTGCCGCCATGCTTGCGGGTGGCGGAGCTGTCGGCCTGCGTGAAGGGGCGGAACAGCAGCGCCTGCTGGTCCGCCGGAATGCCGGGGCCGGTGTCGCGCACCTCGAAACGCAGCCGCGCAGAGGGCGGCGGGCGCAGGGAGACGATCTGGTCTTCGACCGGGGTGGGCAGGCGGCGCACGGTGATGACGACTTCGCCTTTCTCGGTGAATTTCACGGCGTTGCCGGCGAGATTCAGCAGAATCTGGCGGAGGCGGGCGCGGTCGCCGACGACGGCGAGGGGCGTGTCGAGAGCGATGTCGCCGTAGAGGTCGAGCCCGCGCGTGGTGGCGGGCGAAATGAGCACATCGAGCGTGTCCTCGATACAGCCGCGCAGGTCGAACGGCGCATTCTCGAGCTGCATGCCCTTGGCGTCCATTTTCGAGAAGTCGAGGATGTCGTTGAGCAGGTGAAGAAGGCTGTCGCCGCTGCTGCGAATGGTGTCGATGTAGTCGCGTTGCTGGGCGGAGAGCGGGGTGTCGAGCAGGAGGCGGGTGAAGCCGAGCACGGCATTGAGCGGCGTTCGAATTTCGTGGCTCATCACCGCCAGGAATTCGCTCTTCGCGCGATCCGCGGTCTCGGCAGCGTCGCGGGCGCTCACGAGGCGGGCTTCGAACTCCTTGGTGGCGGTGATGTCGGTCTGAATGGCGACAAGGCGATTGATCGAGCCGGCGTCGTCCTTGAGGGGCTGAAGTTCGAGATTCGTCCAGTAGGTCGAGCCGTCGAGATGGATGAGTTTAATCTCGGCGCGGCCGCCCTTGCCGTGCGTGGCGTCGTGAAAAAGCCCCTTCAGGTCCGCCTCGCCGGGCGCGCCCACAAAGAGCGAAAGGAGTGTCTTGCCCTCGGAATCCCGCCGCTCGACACCGGTGAGTCGACAGAAATTTGTGTTCGACCACTGGATGCGCCCCTCGGCGTCCATCAGACAGATCGCGTTATCGGTGCGACTGGCGATCAGCGCGAGCGCGGCGAGTTCCTCCTCTTCGTTCTTGAGGTCGGAAATGTCCTCGATGATGCAGTCGACCTTCTCCGGGCGCATGCGATCCGCCTCGACGGAGAAGGAGACGACCCCGCGTTCGCGAAACCAACGCCAGGCGCCGCTCTCGTGGCGGGCGCGGTAATCGAGTTCGTAGGTGCGGTTGTCAGACGTCGTGCGTGCTGTCGCGAAGCGGACGCGCCCCACGTCGTCGGGGTGGACGCGTTCCAGCCAGCTCTGGAAATCCGTGGGCATGCGCTCGATCGCGGTGCCGAGAATGCGTTTCACGTCGCCGTCCCAAAGAAGGTAGCCCGCCTCGAGGTCCCGATGCAGAACGACCTGGGCGAGCGCCTCGATCAGCCGGCTGTTGCGCTGTTCCAGCCATTCCTGGCCGCGCTTCGCCTCGCCACCCGTCGTTTCCGAGACGAGATGCGACGTGCGGATGTTGAAAAACATGAGGGCGACGCCGCCGCACGCGAGCACGGAAATACCGAGGCCGGTGCCGACCCACATCTTGAGATTCGAGAGTGCGGTCTCCTGCTCGACGCTGGAAAGGTCAGCCTCGAGAGCGGAATCGCTGCCGAGGGGAATGACGCCCGGTCGCCAGCGGCGGTAGCCGTCGTCGCTGGATTCTTCGGTGGCGGCGGGCTCCCGATTCTTCAACACCTGGAGAACCGCGGAATAGGCGGGGTCCTGGGTGTCCAGCGGAGTGCGCAGCGGAGTCGGGTCGACCGGCCGCTGCATCCCGACTTCCCCAGCAACCGTCTCGGTATCGAGGATGACGACCACTTTTCCGTTGTGAAGCTGGAACGTCCGGACGCGGCTTACGTCGGGGTATTTGCGGTGAAACCCGACAAGAATCGCGAGGGCTTTCTTGTGCAGAGGCGACCACATTTTCTCGTGCGCCGCGATTTCGTCGTGAAGGGCCGGGTCGAGCCCAAGCACCGCCGCGCGGGCGGAGTTGATGGCGTCGGTGCGAATCGCCTTGGAAAGCTGCCGTTCTCCGTAACGGCCCCCCATCCACACCGCGATGACGGCCAGCGTCGTCAGCACCACCCAGAGGATTACGGCCTCACGCGCCGGGGCGAAAGCCTGGGTAATCGTGGTGGACGGTGGTTGATTGGACATGGGTATGTCGCGTGCGTGACTAAATTTAATCAATTTGGATGGTTAGCCAAGCTAAGAGTGAATGGAAACAGGAGCGACACTTGACAGCGACCCGAGGGGTGGTCTCCAGTGGAAGCATGAATTGCAGAACGATTCTGGCCGGAATTCTGGGAGCCACGGCATTCGCGGGAGTGGCGGTGGCGGACATTGCAGGCAGTCTTTCCAGCAGCCAGCTCCAGCAGGTGAAGAGCGGGCAAATGGTCGTTACGCAGAAAGATATGCCGGGTGGCGTGTGGCCGCAGTTGACGGTTTACACTCTGGTGAAGGCGCCGGTGCAGACAATCGTCGACATGTTTCGCGACTACGCTCACGCACAGGATTTTCAGCCAAATCTCGTCTCGGCCAAGGTGACGTCGAAGCCAAGCCCGAATGTCTACGTCGTGGATTACACCTCGAAGATGCCGATCTTCGGCACAATGAGTTACACCGTGCAGAACACGTTCAACGAATCGGGCGGAAATGCGGATGTGACTTGGAAGCTCTTGAAGTCCCCAATGGCAGATATTTCCGATGGCTCTCTTCAGGTTGAGCCCTACGGGGATGGTTCGATCATGCGCTACACGAACTACGTAAAGCCGAAATCCTCCATCGCGATCGTCGCCAAGGGAGCGGCGCTCGGTGAAGTGAAGAACACGGTGGCTGCGCTGAAGGCCGAAGCCGAAAAGCGCGCCGGAAACTAGCCGCCGCTGGGTCTTTCCCGGCGCCGGCCTCTAGCGTGAGCGCAGCGTCAGGTTGCTGTGCTTGTTTCCGTTGAGCTTGCCGTGGAAATACCGGGATTTCTTTTGGGAACGGTCGCTCAGGCCAACGAATTTTCCGCGAAATTTTGCGCCTTTGCCGAGCTTGATGACCGCGTTCGCTTCGAAAGTGCCCTTGCGAGCCCGCACTTTCACTGGGCCGACCGAGCCGTGGATTCGGACCAGCGTGTATTCGATCAGGCGGCCATTTGCGGTGACTTGACGGGAGACCCAGCCCTTGAGGTTGCCATGGTTCGACACATGCACGTTCGACGACCGGTATCTCACGGAAACTCCCGCCGAGGAGGAGCGTCCGTTCACCTCATAACGTCCCTGGACAATCTTGCCCTGGCTGACCGGGATCGCCTGCAGGAGGGTGGGAGAAATCAGGGAAATGGCGAGGGCAAGAAGAACGGAGGAGGAGCGCATGGCCGTTTCTACCGGCGACTTGATGGTCCGTCAACCGGCGACCGGCGGGTTTTTCCCTGCAAACGGGCAAATTTTTCTTGTTGCACGCGTGCTCGGCACCCATAGTGTCCGGCTCTCATGCCCAAACAGATCGCACGCAGCAAGACACGAAAGGCTGTCGCGAAGCGCTTCAAAGTGACCGCTTCCGGCAAGGTTCTGCGCGCCCATGCTGGTCGGCGTCACCTCATGTCCAGCAAATCGGCCAAACGCAAGCGCAACCTTGCGAAGGCCGCGGTGGTGGATGTGACCGACGAGGCCCGCATCAAGCTGAACCTGCCTTTCGCCTAAACTCAACGATTCCGCGGTCTGCCCCCGCCAATGGTGGGGGATACGGAACAGACGAGGCCCGGAATCGCATTATAAACAGTCCGTTCCAAGGAGGCTCCGGTTGAAAGCCGGAGTTTAATGACACATGCCAAGAGCAACCAATGCTCCCGCCAGCCGCGAGCGCCGCAAGCGCGTCGTGGACGCCTCGAAGGGCTACCGCGGCCGCCGTTCCAAGCTCTTTCGCTATGCGAAGGATGCGCAGATGAAGGCCAAATACTGGGCCTATCGCGACCGCAAGACCCGCAAGCGCAGTTTCCGCGCCCTTTGGATCGCCCGTCTCAGCGCCGCCGTGCGCTCCGAAGGCCTCACCTACAGCCGTTTCATCGAAGGGCTAAAGGCCGCCAATATCGGTCTCGATCGCAAGGTTCTTTCCGACATCGCCATCAACGACGCGACCGCTTTCAGCGCGATCATCGCTCAGGTGAAGTCGGCTCTCGAATCCAAGAAGGCCGCCTAATCACAAATCTCTGATCCGCAGACCACACGGGCAACCGCCGGGACCTCAAAATCCCCGGCGTCCGTGAAGTCTGCGGATTTCTTTTTTATGGAAGCGCAGATCGCATCGCTTCGCACCGAAGCTCTCGCCGCCATCGAAGCGGCGCCCACTGCCACGGAACTCGCCGCCGCCCGCGTCAAATATCTCGGTCGCGCCGGCGCCATCCCGCTCCTCAGCGAGGGGATGCGCACCGTGCCGAAGGAATCCAAGGCCGCCATCGGCAAGGCGCTCAACGCCCTGCGCACCGATGTGACCGCCGCCCTCGAGACCCGCGAACAGACTCTCGCGCAGGCGGCCGACGCCGCCGCCCTTTCTGAGATCGACGTCACCCTGCCGGGCATTCCGCCCCTGAACGGCTCGATCCACCCGCTCACGCAGCTTCTCGATCGCGCCGTCCGCATTTTTCGCCGCATGGGCTTTGCGCTCGCCGACGGGCCCGATATCGAGACGGAGTGGCATTGCTTCGACGCGCTGAACACGCCGTCGTATCACCCGGCCCGCAACGAGCAGGATACGTTTTACCTGCCCGACGGTCGCCTCCTGCGGACCCATACCTCCACCGTGCAGATTCGCACGATGGAAAGCGAAACGCCCCCGGTGCGCATCATCGCGCCCGGCGCCGCCTACCGCCGTGACGAAGTCGATGCGACGCATCTCGCGCAATTTACGCAGATGGAGGGGCTCTACGTGGCGCCGAACGTCTCGCTGGCCGACCTCAAGGGCACCCTGGAATTCTTCTTCCTGGAGCTCTTCGGTGAAGGCACCGCGATCCGTTTTCGTCCGCACTTCTTTCCGTTCACCGAGCCCAGCTTCGAGATCGACATCCAAACCGCCGCCCTTGGTGGAAAATGGATGGAACTCGCTGGCTGCGGCATGGTCGATCCCGCTGTGTTCGAGTCGATCTGCGAAAAGCGCGGCGATCGCGCCTATGATCCGGAAAAGGTCAGCGGTTTTGCGTTCGGCTTTGGGCTCGACCGCCTCGCCATGAATCTCACCGGCATTTCCGACATCCGCATGCTTGTCGAAAATGACCTCCGGTTCTTGAAACAATTTTAGCTTTCCCCGGCGGTTCCGGCCGCCGGCCGTTCCCATGAAGATTTCGCTCAGTTGGTTGAAAGAATTTGTTCCTGTCGCCGAATCGGTGGCTGAACTGGATGCGCTCCTCACGCGCGCCGGACTCGAGGTCGCCTCGATCGAAACGCGAGGCGCCGATTTTCCGAAAGTCGTCGTTGGCCAGATCCTCGAGTCGACCCAGCACCCGAACGCCGACCGCCTGAGCGTAACGCGCGTCGACGACGGCAGCGGCCATCCGCGCCAGATCGTCTGCGGCGCGAAGAACTACAAGGTCGGCGACAAGGTGCCCGTGGCATTGCCCGGTGCAGTGCTGCCCGGTGATTTCAAGATCAAGGTCGGCAAGCTGCGCGGCGTCGAGAGCGAGGGAATGCTTTGCAGTGCGAAAGAGCTGCGCCTTGCCGAGGACTCCGAAGGCCTGCTGATTCTTCCTGCAGATACGCCGGTCGGCGCGCCGATCGCGGAAATTTTCCCGCCAGAGACCGTGCTGGAAATCGAGATCACCTCGAATCGTCCCGACTGGCTCAGTCACGTGGGCATTGCGCGCGAGATTGCGGCCAATACCGGAGCGCAGCTCACGGCGCCGGTGGTGATTCCCGCGCCGACGCGCGTAGATGCGACCGTGGCGCGGATCGACGATTCTGCCGGATGCCCGTTTTACTCGGTGCGCCGCATTTCCGGCGTGAAGGTCGGACCAAGCCCCGACTGGCTCGCCCGCCGGCTCGAGGCGATTGGCCTGCGTCCGATCAACAACGTCGTCGACGTCACGAACTACGTGATGATGGAGCTCGGCCAGCCGCTGCACGCCTTCGACGCGGCCAAGGTCGCCGGTGGTCTCGTGGTGCGCCGCGCCGCGACCGACGAAAAATTTCTCGCGCTCGATGGCCGCGAATATTCCCTGCGCGCGACCGACCTCGTGATTGCGGATTCCGCGCAGGCCCTCGCCATCGCTGGCGTGATGGGCGGGGAGGAATCCGGCGTGTCCGAATCGACGACCGACATTCTTCTCGAGAGCGCGTATTTCGAGGCTCCCGGTGTTCGTGGGACGGCTCGCGGACTGGGGCTCAGCAGTGACTCGAGCTATCGTTTCGAGCGCGGCGTGAATCCGGCAGGCGTGCTTGCAGCCAGCGAGCGTGCGGCGCAATGGATTGCCGACCTTGCGGGCGGCACGCTGGAAGAATCGACCGCGACGGCCGGTGCGCTGCCGGCGCTCCAGTGGACGGTCTGCCTGCGGTATGCGCGTTGTCGCGCGCTGCTGGGCGTGGCGCTGGCAGATTCCGAGATCGACGAAACGCTTGCGAAGCTCGGTCTCGAGATGAAATCCGGCGATGCGGAATCCGCGGAATGGATCGTGCCGGCGTTCCGGGGCGACCTCACCCGCGAAGTGGACTTGTTCGAAGAGGTCATCCGACTGGTCGGCATCGAGCGCGTCGTTGGTTCCGTGGCTGCCGCGTCCGCGCATGCGTCGTCGGCGGATGCGAGCTACGATGCGGCGATGGACGTTCGCCGGGCGTTGAGCGGGATGGGCTTCAGCGAAGCGCGCACGAGCACTCTCGTTGCCCGCCCGGCCGGGGACAGCCACCGCGAATTGCGGAATCCTCTCGGGGAAGAGCAGAGCACGCTGCGGCCGAGTCTGCTCGGCGGCCTGTTCGGCGCGGTTCGTCGAAATGTGAATCACGGCGCGTCGACGGCGCGCCTTTGTGAGGTGGGCCGGGTGTTTGCGAATGCCGAGGAGGAGGAAGTTCTGATGGTCGGATTCGTGGCCACCGGCCCTCGCGCTGCCCGCACGTGGCGGGACGCGGAGGCTGGAGATATCGATCTCTTCGACCTGCGCGGCATCATCGAGACGCTCGCGCCGGGCGCGGAGTTTGCCACGATCGAAGACGCTCGCTTCGGTCTCGCCCTCGAGGTGCGGATCGGCGGATTCGTTGCCGGGGTTGCGGGGCAATTGACGCCCGCCGCCGGACGTGAGCTCGATGCGCGGAAGCCAGTCGTGGCCGCCGAGCTGCGAATGGACGCCCTGCAGGCGGTGCGATCGGCGGTGCGTGCCTTCGCGCCCGCACCGAAATTCCCGGGAGTGACGCGGGATCTGGCGGCGGTGATGCCGCGATCGGTGGGCTTCGGCGAAGTGGAACGCGTGGTGAAAACGGCCGGGGAGCCGCTGCTCGCCGGCCTCGCGCCGTTCGATATTTTCACGGACGACTCGGGGGTAAAACTTCCGGCCGATCGAAAGTCCCTGGCCTTCTCCTTGACTTTCCGCTCCCCCGAGCGAACGCTCACGACAGAGGAAGTGAACGCCGCCTGCGATCGACTGAGAAGCCGGTTGCGCGGTGAACTCGGGATCGAATTCCGCGAGTAACGATCTTTCAAAATTTTGGTCTTGGTCCGAAAGGACGAGACGAGACTTTGCCCTGCAGTGTTCGAGATTAGCACGCGAACTCCCGATCCGATGTTTAGTGACTAGGAGGCTTTGCGAGGCGAGGTAATGACAGGCCTTTATCGGAAGTCAGCGCTTCGTTTCGCGGTTATCCGCCGTTTCCATGAGGGAACGGGATACGCGTCGAACGGCACAGGTGGGGCAAAATTCTTTCACCCGCGCGGCTCCGAGGAAATCGGCGCCGCGTGGGTTTTGTTTTTCCAGGGTTGAGTCGGAAGACGGGGCCACGCATATTTTCGGCGTGTCTGCACTTTTAGCGTTGGAAGATGGTCGGGTGTTTCGCGGCGAGGGCTTTGGGGCTCGCGGCACGGCCGTTGGAGAAATTTGTTTCAATACGTCGATGACGGGATACCAGGAGGTTCTCACGGACCCCTCGTATCGTGGTCAGATCGTGGCCATGACGGCGCCGCAAATCGGCAACTACGGCACGAATACCGTGGATGTGGAGAGCGAGACGCCGCACGTGAGGGCGTTTGTCGTCGAGGAGCTTAGCGAGATCTCGAGCAACTGGCGCTGCGAGTTCTCCCTGCACGATTTTCTGGAGCGCAATGGCATTCCCGGCATCGAGGGGATCGACACGCGAGCGCTCACCCGGCACCTGCGCACGCGGGGCGCCATGCGGGCCTGCGTGACGACCGAGGGATTGAGCGAAGCGGAAGCCGTGGAGCGGGCTCGCAGCGCGGCCTACGAGGGCGTGGATTTCGTCGAGGAAGTGACGCCTGCGGCGGCGTATGAATGGGATGCCGATGGCACGAAGAGCCGGGAGTGGGTGCAGGCGCTGGCCAACGAATCCGTGGACCGCGTCGAGGAAAGGGACGCGCTCGGCAATGTCTTCCTGCCCGTGCCCGAGCCGAAGCGGCGCATCGTCGCCTATGATTTTGGGATGAAGAAAAACATCCTGCGGCTGCTGCGCCAGCACGGGTTTCAGGTCGAGGTCGTGCCCGCGAAGACCCCGGCGACCGAGGTGCTGGCGCGCCACCCCGACGGTGTTTTTCTCTCGAATGGTCCCGGCGATCCCGGGGCGCTGACTTACGCCCACGAAACCGTGCGTGAACTCGTGGACAGCAGGGTGCCAGTGTTCGGCATTTGTCTCGGCCACCAACTGCTCGGCTACGCGCTGGGCGGCCGGACGTTCAAATTGAAGTTCGGCCATCGCGGCGCGAATCAGCCGGTGAAGGACCTGCGCAGCGGAAAGATCGCGATCACTTCGCAGAATCACGGCTATGCGCTCGATCCCGAGTCGTTGCCGGCGGATGTCGAAGTCACGCACGTGAACCTGAATGACGGCACCGTGGCCGGCATCGCGCATCGCGAATTGCCCGCCTTCAGCGTTCAGTATCACCCCGAGGCTTCACCCGGCCCGCGTGACGCGGGCTACTTTTTCGATCAGTTCGCCAAAACGGTTGATGAATCGAAAGCGCGCTGTTAATTCACCGCCATGCCCCAGATTCGCGTTTACCTTTCCGACGATAACCAGGCCGTTCATGAGCTGACCGAGGAGACCGCCACGATTGGTCGTCTCGCCGACAACTCGATTCAGATCGAGGACGGCTCCGTTTCCAGCCATCACGCGGAGATCACTTTCGAAGGAGGCAAGCATCGCCTCGTCGACAAGGGGTCGACCAACGGGACGTTTGTCAATGGTGAGGCGGCAGCGGACGCGATCCTCAAGGATGGGGACCAGATTCGTTTCGGCAGCATCGACACGGTTTTTGTGGGCGATGCGCCGGCCAGTTCGGCCCAGCCCTTGCCTCAGTCTGAGCGGGCGGCCGCGAGCCTCGGAGGTTCGAGCGCCCGTCCGGGTGCGTTTGTGAACGCCTCTCCGTTTCCAAAGCCCAAGCCGAAAGCCGATGCGCTGACCTACGCGGCCATTGCGCTGGCGGCGCTCGGAATGGTGGGTTTCCTCGCCTCGGTGGCTCTTTCCCTTACGCTGCAGGCCACTCCGGCCTGATCCGGGCGCAGGGCGACGGGAGCTCGGCTAGTCGCCGAGTTCCACGTTCCAGTAGGCGAAGTCGACGAAATGCTTCCAGCTCTCGTGGTGAGGGCTAGGGAAGGAAATGTTGATGAAGGGACGCCATTTCGGGCGTTTCGGTTTGCGGAGCAGCTGCATGCCCGCCTCGTGCGGCAGGCGATTGCCCTTGCGGCTATTGCAAGGAATGCAGGAGCACACGATGTTTTCCCAAGTGGTCTGCCCGCCGCGATCGCGCGGAAACACGTGGTCGAGATTGAGATCCCGCCGATCGAAAATCTCGCCGCAATACTGGCAGGTGTTCTTGTCGCGCTCGAAGACGTTGTAGCGCGTGAACTTGACCTCCTTCTTCGGCAGGCGGTCGAAGAAATGCAGCACGATCACTTGCGGTATCCGGATGTTCACCGAAATGGTTTTCACCATTTCCTTCTCGGGCTCGCTTTGGGAAAGCTCCCGCCAGCTCCCGAAATCGTGGGTGTAGAAATTGTTCTCGGCGTCGCTGCGCACGACGTGCGCGTGGCCTTGAAAGAGAAGCGTGAGAGCGCGTCGCACGCTGCAGGTGTTGACCGCCTGCCAGAGGCGGTTCAGAACGAGCACGGGTCTGTCCAAAGTGGCATCCATCGCAGTTCGGTTCTCGCGGAACGAGGGGCTGAACCCCGCTCCGGGCGCTGCTTAACCTGCCGGGCGATCGCTGTCAAGGCCGTGAATACGATGTGAACAAAACGTTTCCTGACACCGTGCAGCGAATTTGCGGGAAGCCATTGTCTTCGCCTCGGAGGCCTGATACTTTTTCAAGTTCGATTATGCGAAAATGGAGCGTCCCCCCGCTGCTCGCGCTGTGTTGCGCCTTCGCTGGTTTCGCGACCTTGCATGCCGCCGAAGATCCCGGCGCCGTCTTTGTGCAGGTGTTTCAGACTTTCAAGACGGGGGAGAAGCTCGAATCGTCGGGGAAAACCGAAGACGCCCTGCAAAAATATCGCTTCTGTGTGAGCGCGCTGGAGCAGATCCAGAAGCAGTCGCCAGATTACGAGCCGATCGTCATTGCGTTTCGTTTGAAGAAAAGTCGGGAAGCGATCGCGCGATTGCAATCTTCTGCGCAGGGAACTCCCATGGCGATGTCGAGCGCGCCCGTTCCGACGCCGGCGTTTTCCCGTCCTGCGCCGGTGGCGCCGCGACCTCCGATGTTTTCGACATCCTACCGGTTGCCGGTTCCCGGCGAGGCGCCTCCCCCAAGTCCCGTCGTGCCCAGCGTTTCCCCACGCAGCAGCGGAGGAGATTTTACCGACCAGATCGTTCAGAACGGCGTGGTGAACGCGCTGAAAGATCAGTTGCGGCGCCTGCAGCTCCAGCTCAACCAGGAAAAGCTTGCGAACGAGAATCTCGGGCAGCGGCTGCTGGAATCCACCGCGCGTGAGCAGATGGCGTTGACCGAGGTGGATCGAACGAAGGTTCAGAACGTCGAGCTCAAGGGCCAGCTGGAGCAGGCAAATCGCTCGCTCGATGATGCCCAGCACAACGGCGAGGCCACCAAGGCTGCGATGGATAAACGCATTGCCGGTCTCGAGGCCGAGCTCGAAGCCGCCCGGGCTGATGTCGAAGTCGCCAATGAGAGCAACGACGAACTCTTCACGAAGCTCGAGCGCGCGGCGTCGTTCATCGACGTGTCGGAAAAGATTCGAACGAGCCTGCTCGAGCAGAGAAAGGAATTGAGCGAGAGCCGTCGCGTCAAACCGTCCGACCTCGAGAAACTCGAGTGGGAGCGGACTGCAGAGCAGGAGAAGAACAGATCACTCGTCGAGAAACTTGCGGATCTCGAGAAGACTGCGAGCCAAAGCAAGAATCTGGCGGAGAAGGTCGCGGCGGCAGAAAAGCAGGTGCTCGAGGTCGCGAAGGATCGCGATGCCCGGAAGGAAACGGTCGAACGGCTGACGAAAGAAGTTGCGCAGCTGAAAGAGCAGCGTGACGCCTCCGTGGCGAAGACCGAGGCTCTGGAGCAAAAGCTTGAGGATTCCACCAAGCTTGCCGAGCAGAACAAACAGCTCGAAACCAAGCTCGCTGCCGCCGAGCAGGAGATCGCGACCGCGACCAAATCTCGCGAGGAGCGGGAGAAGATCGAGAAGGGACTGCGCGCGGAAGTCGAGACCGTCAACCGTTCGCTCGCCACTATGCGGGACCAGCTTGCGGCGGGTGGCAAGCGCATGGTGGAACTGGAAAAGCAGCTTTCCGAGACATCAGCGGCTACCGCTGCAACGACCGGCGCGATGGCGGAGGAGAACGCGCTTTTGAAATCGCTCGTGTCGCGGCAACTCGCCGAACAGGCCAGGCGCCAGCAAGCTCGCAAGCTGGTCGAGGAGGAGATGGAGAAGCTTCAGGTTCGGTCGACGACGCTTGAGGAGAAACTCAATGCGATGGCCGAGGCGGAAACCGCTCTCAGCCCGCGCGAGCGGAAGCTGTTCGAGAATCCGGTCACGGGAGTTCCTGGCGGCGCCGATTTCTCGCTCGTTGTCGAGAAGAAGGCTCCGACTTCGGATCTTCCCGAGGATCTCAGTGCGCGCGCGAAAGAGGCCAATGACCTTGCCCAGCAGGGCCGGCTCGGCGAGAGTCGCGACATCTACGAAGAGCTCGTGGCCAAGGCTCCGCAAAGCTACTTCGCGGCTGTGAACCTCGGCATCACCGAGCGTCTGCTTGGTGATTACCCCAAGGCCGTCACTGCGTTTAAAAGAGCGCTGGACCTGAAAGCCGATGACTCGTTCGCGCTCACGAATCTTGGCGGTGCCCAGTTCCGCCAGGGCGCAATAGCGGATTCCATCGACACTCTCCGCAAGGCTGTCGCGGCGGACTCGCAGAGCTATCTCGCTCATTACCTGCTTGCGATGGCGTTGAACCAAAACGGCGACGCCGAGGCAGCACGCAAGGAAGTGGGCGTCGCGTTGGACCTGAAGCCAGATTACCTCCCTGCCGTCCAACTCAGTGGAGAGATTGGCGCGCAGCCTTCAGTCAAGGAGCGGCCTCCCTTGGGCAGCGGTGTGCCCTCCCGATAGGCCTGCCACCGGTCGCTTGGGTTCGAGCGGGTTAAGAGGCTGGCTTCAATCGCTGGTTCGAGGGGATTGACTTGGGATTTTTGGAAATGTGGACACGTTCTCGCCGGCCTCGATGAGGGGAACTCAATTTTTCTGCTCATCGAAAACGATCGTCATTTTTACATGCGGGATCCGTAGATGCCGATAAATACTTGGTCTACGAGAGGGTTGAGTTCATGGGGAGATGGCAAGTTGAAAAATCTTTTCAAAAATCTGATGAAAAACCATTGACCCGCTGGCGCGCTCTGATATCAATGTCCTTCCCACGACGGACCGGGTTGACCGGTAACGAGTGAGGCGAAGTTCTCTCGAGCGGATGCACCGCCTCGATGCTTGAAACTCAATGAGAGGGACAACTGTCCCCAAATGAGACGAGTGTCGAGTGTAAAGACTCCGATTACGAAGAAAGTTTTTTGAAAATCTGAATCTGGTATTTTCGCAATCGCGAAAATTCAGAACGCAACAACAAATTGCGCTTCCGAGCGCCGAACTTTCCAAAGAAAGTTTGAAATAAATGTTGACGACTCGAAAAGCTCTGCTAGTTTGCTTCTCCCGCAACGAACCGGTTCGCCGGTTGCGGAAACAAACTCGAGTGAGTGAACCGTCTCGAAGTTGTTGATGAAAAACGGCATATGCCCGAATTCATTGCTCTTCGAAGAAAAGGCCTCAACTACGAAGTCGTTCATTTAAAGTTTGGTCTGACCTTTCGCATTCGCGAAAATTCAGAACGCAATTTGTAACAAGTAACTAGATAGAAACAGCAAATTCAGCAAAAACTGAATTGTGCGTTCTTTCGTTGATTTTGAGTAATTTTAAATCATTTGACGACCCATTCCCGACTCGGTCTCACCGAGTTGGAACAATTGGATAGTCGGAATTTCCGAAGGGTTAAGCCCGGAGGACCAAATTCTTTACGGAGAGTTTGATTCTGGCTCAGAACGAACGCTGGCGGCGTGGATAAGACATGCAAGTCGAACGAGACTTTGGGGGCTTGCTCCTGAAGTTTAGTGGCGCACGGGTGCGTAACACGTGAGTAATCTGC